>JBOHMK010000307.1:0-8959 GCA_050730115.1 Acetobacteraceae bacterium | reverse complement strand
CCGCTGGATGAAGCGGAGATGGAGGCGCTGCTGGCCGAGCAGGCGAGCCTGCAAGAGGCGATCGAGGCGGCGGATGGATGGGAGCTGGAGAGGAGGATCGAGATCGCGCTCGATGCGCTGCGCTGCCCGCCGGCGGAGCAGCAAGTGGCGGCGCTTTCCGGCGGCGAGAGGCGGCGGGTGGCACTCTGCCGGTTGCTGTTGGAAAAGCCGGACCTGCTGCTGTTGGACGAGCCCACCAATCATCTCGATGCGGAGAGCGTGGCTTGGCTCGAGCGCACGCTTCGCGATTATGCCGGCACGGTGCTGGTAGTGACGCACGATCGCTATTTCCTCGACAACGTGACCGGGTGGATTCTGGAGATCGAGCGGGGGCGGGGAATTCCGTTCGAGGGCAATTATTCGAACTGGCTCGAGCAGAAGCGGGCGCGGCTGATGGTTGAGGAGAAGGAGGAGGGTGCCAGGGCCCGCGCGCTCAAGGCGGAGCGGGAATGGATTGCTGCATCGCCGAGGGCGCGGCAGGCGAAGTCGAAGGCGCGGATTGCGCAATACGAGGCGATGCGGGCGGCGTCCGATGCGCGCATTGCAAACGGCGCGGCGATCGAAATTCCGGCCGGGCCGAGGCTCGGCACTGTCGTGGTCGAGGCCGAGAAGCTCACGAAGGCGATGGGCGATCGGGTGCTGATCGAGGACCTTTCGTTCAGCTTGCCGCCGGGCGGGATCGTCGGCGTGATCGGGCCGAACGGCGCGGGCAAGACGACGCTGCTCAGGATGATCGTGGGCGAAGAGACGCCTGACGCGGGAGAGTTGCGGGTCGGCGAGACGGTGAAACTCGGCTATGTCGATCAATCGCGCGAATCGCTCGATGGCGCGAAGACGGTGTGGGAAGAGATCAGCGGCGGCGAGGGTCTGGTGGTGCTCGGCAAGCGGACGATGGCCTCGCGCGCCTATGTGAGCGCGTTCAACTTTCGCGGACCGGACCAGCAGAAGCGCGTCGGTTCCCTTTCCGGCGGGGAGCGGAATCGCGTGCATCTGGCGAAAATGCTGAAATCAGGCGCCAACGTGATTTTGCTCGATGAGCCGACCAATGATCTCGATGTCGAGACGCTGCGCGCGCTCGAGGATGCGCTCGCCGAATTCGCCGGGTCGGCGGTGGTGGTGAGCCACGACCGCTGGTTCCTGGATCGGCTGGCGACGCACATCCTGGCCTTCGAGGATGAGGGCCGTGCGGAATTCTTTGCCGGCAACTTCCAGGATTACGAGGCCGACAAGGTGCGGCGCCTCGGCGCGGCGGCAATCGAGCCGCACCGGCTGAAGTACCGGCCGATCAGCCGGTAGTCGGTCGGCGCCGGGATCTGCGCCGGCCGATCGAGTAGAGCGTTATTGATTCGCGCCGGGTCCACGAGTATCTACGATGTAGATACGGAGGCGGCCATGCGAGCGATCATCAGGCGATGGGGCAACAGCGCCGCGGTGCGGATTCCTGCGGCGATTCTCGAGACGGCCGCACTCAGTTGCGACCAGGCGGTGGAGGTCAGGGCAGAGGCCGGGCAGATCGTGATCGCGCCGGTGCGGCGTGACGACCTTCGACTCGCACACCTGGTCGCGCAGATCACCGACGAAAATCTGCACCAGGAAGTCGACTTCGGTGCGCCGGTCGGGCGAGAGCGACTGTGAGCGGCAGCCGGCGCCCTCGCTTCGTGCCGGAAGCCGGCGATATCGTTTGGTTGCAGTTCGACCCGCAGGCGGGCCACGAACAGGCCGGACGCCGACCGGCTGTGGTACTGAGCCCGGCGACCTATAATGGCCGCACGGGTCTCCTGATCGCGTGCCCGACGACAACCCGGATCAAGGGTTATCCGTTCGAGGTGCTGTTGGCCGGCAGCCGCCCGAGCGTGGCCCTGGCCGACCAGGTGGAAAGTCTCGACTGGCAGGTGCGGCGCGCCATGCGCAAATCCCGTGTGGGCGCGGCCGAGCTGCAAGAGATTCGAGGCAAAGCGATTGCGCTCATTGCCGGCGGGTGAAGAACGTGCAGGTCCGGCGAACATCCGCGCGAACACATCGCGGGACTGGGCCGTGCGGCTCGGCGGCTTGGCTACGAAATGTAAAGGATCTCTGCGAGAGCATCGGATGCGCCGGGTTGTGCTGATGCGTCGTTCGCAACTGCAGGGGCGCCTGCGCGGGTACGCGGCCGACGGCCGTTGTTGCCGGCGGCGCCGGTTGGCGGTACTGGTTCAGGGGTCGAGCGGGAAGGAGACCAACGATGGCGGAAGAGCGCCAGGCGGCGGCCCGAGAGGTGAGTCGCCATGTCAAGGTGGTGTTGCAGACGCCGGAGGTGCGGATCGCGGAATATACAATGGTGCCGGGCGAGGCTCACCCGTGGCACTACCATTCCGAGGTTTCCGATCGGGTCTATTGCCTGGAAGGGGTGATCGGCGTCGACATCCGGACGCCGCCCGAGACGCACCGGCTGCTCCCGGGCGACTGCTACGAAGTTCCGCCCGGGACGGTGCATCACGTCGGCAATCCCGGTCAGGCGGCCGGCCGGTATCTGCTCGTCCAGGCGCGCGGCAAGTACGACTTCATCCGGGCCGATTGAGTGCGCGGAGCACCGCGCGCACCCGGCGCGGAGCGATATCGCGCTCCGAGTTGACATCGCGATTGAGGCCCGCGGCACCACGCCACCCGCCTGGACTGCTTCGTCCCGCCACGCACGTGCACGCACGTGCTTGCGGTCCTCGCAGTGACGGCGATGGCTCGATCGGCAGGGAGTTGCTGCTTGGTTCGCTCTGAAGTATCAGGCCGGGATCCATTCCCGCCGAGCGTCCTGTCTCCGCGGTGACCTTGCTCCGCTTCGCGGTTCGTGCGCTCACGCCAGAGGTTGCGTGAGTGTGCCGTCGCGGACCACGGGCTTGCCGCGTTTGATGACGGTGCGGCCGGCCGGCCGCGACACGACGGCTTCGGCCAGGGTTTCCCCGGGCACCAGTAGCAGGTCGGCGGCACAGCCGACGGCAAGCCCGTACCGTTCGAGACCCATCATCCTGGCGCCACCGTAGGTGCAGATGTGGAGCGCGAGCGCGATCTCGTCGTCGCGGCGGAAGCCGTTGCGGAGGCCGAGGAGCATCGCCCGCTCCAGCATGTCGGCATTGCCGTAAGGGGTCCAACTGTCGCGGACACCGTCGGAACCGGCGCAGACCACGACGCCCTGATTGACGCACTCCCGGACGGGCGGCGCCGGTGAATTTGCCGGACCGGTGGTCATCACCGCGATCCTCTCCTTTGCCAGAGCCGCGATCAGGCGACGCCGATCGGGGGAGTCGGGCATGCCGAGGCAGAATGCATGGCTGATCGTGACCTTGCCTTGCATGGCGAGTGCGCGGGTGCGTTCGATGATGAGGTCGAGCGAGAATGCACCCAACTCGGCCGGCTCGTGCAGGTGGATGTCGATCGGCCGGCCGTGCTTTTCGGCGAGACCGAAGATCGCGTCGAGGTGCCCCTTGGGATCGCGGTCGATCGCCGAGGGGTCGAGGCCGCCGACCACTTCGGCGCCCAGCGCAGGCGCCCGATCCATGAGTTCGAGGGTGCCAGGCCGTATCATCAGGCCGGATTGCGGGAAAGCGACCATCTCAACGTCGATCACCGCCTTGAGGCGCTCGCGCATCGCCATCATGCCAGCGATTCCGGCGAGCCCGACTTCCGTATCGACATCGACACGGCTGCGGATATGCGTAGTGCCCATCATCAGGGCCTGGGCGACCAGACGCGCCGATTGTCGATCCGGATCGATGCCTCTCTCGCGCCGCAGGCGGCGTTCGTTCTCGATCTTGTCGGTGAGGAACGGACCGGCCGAATGCGGGTGCCAGCCCATGCCCCAGAACGTCTTGTCGAGAGGGTATGGGCTTCGACCAGCCCGGGCAGCAGCAGCCTGCCGCCGCCCTCCAGCTCGACCCTGCCCGCTGCGTGGCCGATGGCGCCGATGGCCGCGATTTGCGCGTCCCGGATCAACACATCGGTGGGCTCGCCGCCGGCCGGCCTGACGTCACGGATCAAGAGCTCTTCCGGCATCCCCGCCTCTCCCTCGTGGCCCGACGCGCCTGCGGGCGGTATACCCGGGAATTCCTCCGGCGGCGCAACGAACGCGGGGCGGGGCTCAGACCGGCAGGCGGATGCGGGCGCGGAGGCCGCCGAGCGGGCTTTGCTCGAGGATGATCTCGCCGCCGTGGGCGCGGACGATGTCGCGGGCGATGGCGAGGCCAAGCCCGGTGCCGCCGGCCGCACCGGAACGGAACGGGCGGAAGACGCTTTCGCGCTGCTCCGCGGGAATGCCGGGACCGTCGTCATCCACCGTCACCTGCACGCTTCGCCCCGATTGCGTCACCGCGGCGAGTGCGATCCGGCGGGCGTGGCGGCGTGCGTTGTCCACGAGATTGGTGATCGCGCGGCGGACCGCATCGGGGCGCAACGGCAGCGTCAGGCCGCGCGGCGTCTCGAGCGTCACCTCGGCGCCGGCGCGCCTGGCGCCGGCGGCGACTTCCTCGAGCATCAGCGAGAGATCCACGGGGCGCACCTGCTCGGAGCCCTCGCCGCGGGCGAAGGCGAGATAGCCTTCGATCATCCGCTCCATCTCCTCGAGGTCGGCGGTCATCGCCGTGACCTCCGGAGAAAGCCTGGGGCCGGCGGGTAATATCGCGAGCGCCAGGCGGAGCCGCGTGAGCGGCGTGCGGAGATCATGCGAGACGCCGGCCAGCATCTCGGTCCGTTGGGCGAGGTAGCGGCGGATTCGTTCCTGCATGCGATTGAAGGCGGAGGCGGCACGCCGCACTTCGACCGCGCCTTCCGGCTTGATCGGGTCCTGGTCGCGGCCCATGCCGAACGCTTCGGCGGCGCCGGCGAGGCGACGGATGGCGCGCACCTGGTTGCGCATGAAGAGGGCGGCGATTGCGAACAGCAGAATGGAACTGCCGACCAGCCAGACCAGGAACACCCAGATCGTGCCGACATAGAGCCGCTTGTGCGGAACCTCGACCTCGAGCACGCCGTCGGCGAGTTGCACCTCGAGCAGGACCGGTTTCGGGTTGGCCGCCCATTGCATGCTGAAGGGACGGCCGACGAGCTGGCGCATGGCGCCGGCGAGATCGTTGTCGGTCGGTCCGAAAACCTGCGGTCGCGGCTTCGGCTGGATTTCGGCACCGGGGAGGAAGTGCATCGTGAGCTCGAAATTCCGCCGGCTGTAACGGAGGATCGCGGTCCGGTCGGCGGGGTCAGGGAAGTTGTCGAAGAGGTGCGCGACGAAGGCGATGTCGCCGGCGACTGACGCGGTCAGCCGGCGGGAGGTCAGGCTCAAGTGGCTGCCATAAAAGATCTGCAGTGCCACCGCTTCGAGGAGAACCAGCGGCAGCAGGATCATCAACAGGCTGCGGCCGAGCAGCGAGCGCGGCAGGATGCGGCGCATCAGCCGGTCGGTACCGGGCGGGGCCAAACGCACCGCTGGCTACACTCCCGGCTTCAGCACATAGCCGCGGCCACGCACGGTATGCAGGAAGCGCGGGTCGCGCGGATCGGCTTCGATCTTGCGCCGGAGGCGGGTGACCTGGACGTCGATCGCCCGCTCGCTCGCTTCGTCCATGCCGAGGGCGGCGGCGATCTCTTCGCGCGAGAGCACCTCATTCGGCTTGCGTGCCAGCGCGGCGAGCAGCGCTGCTTCACCGCCGGTCAGGCGGATGGTACCGGAATCGCTCGAGAGCGTGCCGCGGTCGGGGTCGAACAGGGCGGCGCCAAGGGGGACCGGCCCGGAGGGCGGCGCGGCGGGCGCAGTGCGGCGCAGCAGCGCGCGCATCCTGAGCACCAGCTCGCGGGGGTCGAACGGCTTCGGCAGATAATCGTCGGCGCCGGCCTCGAATCCGGCCACCCGGTCGTCCGGGGCGCCGCGTGCCGTCAACAACAGGATCGGGACGCGGATCTGCGGGTCGCGTTGCAGCGAGTGGGCGAGTTCGAGCCCCGACTCGCCCGGCATCATCACATCGAGCACGACGAGGTCAGGCTTGAGGAAGCCGAGCTTTTCGCGGGCTTCGGCCGCGTCCCCGGCAGCGGTCACGCGGAAGCCGCGCTCGGCCAGATAGCGGGCGAGCAGGCCGCGCAGGCGCGCATCATCGTCGACGACGAGGATATGCGCGTCTTCGGCCATCGGCGCGGCGGGATCAGGCCGGTCGGGCGTGCGGCTCACGCGCCGCCCGCTCGGCGCCGTCCATGTAGGCCTGGGCATCCTTGCCCATGATGCCGCGCATCACCCGGCGGAAGCCCTCGACGGCGGTGCCGCCGGCCTCGCGATAGGCGCCGGCGAGACGCTCGCGCTGGCGCTCGAAAAGCTGGCGCTCGAGGCTGGAGCCAGCCGGGGTCAGCGTGAGCCGGCGACGGCGGCGGTCGGAGCGGCCGGGGGTCTGAACGACATAGCCGCCGCTGATCAGGGCCGACAGCACGCGGGCCAGGGACTGCTTGGTGATACGCAGGATGGCCAGAAGCTCGCTCACGCTGATCCCGGGATTGCGGCCGATGAAGTGCAGGGCCCGGTGATGCGCCCGGCCGAGGCGAAGCTCGGTGAGCACCCGGTCGGCGGCGTTGGTGAAATCGCGATAGGCGAAGAACAGCAGGTCCTGCGCAAGGCGGATTTCCTCTTCGCGCAGAAAGAGGAGGCTCGCCAGGGACTTGGCGTCAGAGGAGCCGGCGGGAGAGCGAGGCGGATGCTCGGGTTGGCGATCGGAGATGAAGCGATCGGACATGGCAGGCATACCTGGACCATTACGTCAGCGTCATTGACGTAATATGCACCCGCTCCTAGCGTTCTTCAAGCTGGCGCAACGGAGTTCGGGGGCATTGGCCGATGACGCTCGTTCCTTTCGATGATCGTGACGGCATGATCTGGTTTGACGGTGCGCTGATCCCGTGGCGCGATGCGAAGCTGCATGTGCTCTCGCACGGGCTGCATTACGCGAGCGCGGTGTTCGAGGGCGAGCGCGCTTATGGGGGCACGGTGTTTTGCCTGAGAGCGCACACGGAGCGGCTCCAGAACTCGGCTCGGCTGCTCGGGTTTTCACTGCCATGGACGGCGGACGAGATCGACGCCGCGGTGACCGCGGTGCTGCAGGCGAACGAACTCGCGGACGCCTATGTGCGGCCAATTGCCTGGCGCGGCGCCGAGCAGCTTTCTGTCGCCGGCGAGGCCACCCGGATTCATCTGGCGATCGCGGCCTGGCCCTGGCCCAACCTGTTCGGGGCGGAGCGGATGAAGGGGGTGAGGCTCGCGCTCGCCACGTGGCGCCGGCCATCGCCGGAGACTGCGCCGACGGCCTCGAAGGCTGCCGGGCTTTACATGATCGGCACCCTGGCCAAGCACGAGGCGATGGCTGCCGGTTTCGAGGACGCGCTGATGCTGGACTGGCGTGGCCAAGTGGCCGAGGCGACGGGGGCCAACATTTTTTTTGTGATCGATGGCGCGCTGACGACGCCGACACCGGAAGGATTCCTGGATGGCATCACGCGGCGCACGGTGATGAGCGTTGCGCGGCGCAGGCAGATAAAGGTGGTTGAGCGGGCGATCATGCCGGATGAACTCGCCCGGGCGAGCGAGGCGCTACTCAGCGGGACGGCGGCGGAGGTGACGCCGGTCCGCCAGATCGGCTCCTACCAGTTCACGCCGGGGCGGATCACCGAGACGATCGCCGCGGATTTTTCCGCGTTGGTCCGGCTCTCACCCGAAGAGGTAGCGCGGCGCGCGGCGTAGGGGGCGCGCAATCCGGCCCTCCTGCTGGCGGAACGCTCGAGCCGAATCGCCCTTGCCGTGGCGCCTGAGTATCGATTCAATAGGGTCGCCTGCACGATCCTGCCGGTAAGGTGTTGATGCCCAGCAGCACAGGGGTAAAGTTTGACCGCCCGCCTGTCGTGGAGGTGGCATGCGGGGTCTTGTTCGACACCGCTCCGCCACTGCGCAGTGCTTACCTCGGGCTTTATTGGAAAGGAATCCGCAAGGACTTCCCGAAGATCGAAGAGGCGCTGCCGCTGGCCCGGACAATCGAACCCAAAGGCCCCAGCCCCACCGGGATGGCCTTGGTCGGAATTGGGCCACTCCCGCCGCTCCGCCGCACGTGGTTCGTCAGCGAGGACGGGTGCAATCTCATCCAGGTGCAGGAGGATCGGTTCCTCTTCAACTGGAAAAGAACCGGAGAGCAAGACAACTACCCCAGCTACGAGCAAGTCGTGGGCCAGTTCAACCGCCGTCTCGCCGGATTTCTCGCTTTCCTGGATCGTGAGGGGTTCGGCTTGCCAACCTACCGCCAGTTCGAGTTGACCTACGTTAACCAAATTCCCATCGGGCAGACGCCAGAGGGCCTCGCTGTTCGGGAGACTACGGTCCTTGTAGATCACGTTCCGCAAGCGCGCCCGGATAGGTTCCTGCCCGAACCCGAGGCGATCAACTGGACATCGATCTATCCGCTCCCAAACGGTGAAGGCCGTCTTCATGCTGCGGCCCGATCGGGCTTCTCGGAGGTGGGCGCACGCGTCCTGCACCTTGAGATGACAGCGCGCGGAATACCGACGGAGGCATCAGAGGCGAACCGGCAGGGGTGGTTCGACCAAGCTCATTGCTGGATCACACGAGGCTTCGCCGACCTCACTGCGCCGGACATTCAGAGGTACGTCTGGAAGAGGACCAAGTGATGAACATGTCGATCGCAGCTACTGGATTCTCGCCGGATCCTCCGCTTCGCGAGCCGGCTGATCCTGGAGAAATGTCCTCATATTACCGGCTAGAGCGCGTTCAGGCTGACTGAACGCGCTCTATGGTGCGCCAGGCATGGCGCTGATCTTGGAGGTGGAAGTCCTCTACGGGCCGATTGGCCGGAACCGTTAGCCGAAGGCAACTGCGTCGTCGTGAGGCGGGGTGGGAAGGAAGCTGGAGGCAAAGCTC
>JBOHMK010000306.1:0-5908 GCA_050730115.1 Acetobacteraceae bacterium | reverse complement strand
AGAGAGTGCTGAGCGAGCCAGAGTGCGGCTGAGGCGCCGACAATCCCGACGAGGCCTGCCAGCCCGAACATCACGACCTGGTGGGTGGCGAGCAGAATGAAGAAGCCGATCATGTCCCGACTGAGCCGTGCGGGTTGGCGCAGCGCGTCCGCCTTCCCGGTGCGGCGGATGCGCCGGGTGTGGGGGCAGGGCAGGGGAGAGCTCCGGCACGGCCTGCCGAAGCACGTGTCATCATCTGTCTTGCTCCCAGCAATTGGGCCCGCCGGAACGGTGGCGCCTGACCGGCGACGATGCCGTACTTTGGCAGGGCTCGGTTGCGCTTCGATTAACGGAGCGCTGAGGCGCCCTTCCGGGAGCGTGCCCGCGACCTGCGTTCAGATCTCGCCATATCGCTTCCCTACATTCCCTTGCCGGAGTCCGGCTGCTCTGCTAGAGGCGCCGGCAATAGCCGGCAAAGGCCGGCGCCGGCCAAGTCCGTGACATTGCTGCAAAGCTCTGGCTGCCGGCTGATCCCGGCATCACGGCGAGGCTGCAGTAGCCACGACCGTGCCTTCGGCGTAAACTTTCCGACTCGGGCCGCGGTGAGCGGCGGCAGGGCGAAAGGGGTTGGTTTCGATGGCGGTTCCCAAGAGGAAAACCTCGCCCTCCCGGCGCGGCATGCGGCGAAGCCACGACCGATTGCCCGTCGAGGCCTTCGGTGAATGCCCGAACTGTGGTGAGATGCGGCGCCCGCATCATGTGTGCAGCCATTGTGGCTATTACGATGGGCGCGAGGTTGCCGCTACTGCCGACAAGGGTCTGAAGGGCGTCGTCCGGGTCTGACCCGGCGGAGCCCGGCGGCCAGCGCCTTTGGACGGCACCCCGACGCTCGCGGTCGACGCCATGGGTGGCGATCACGCCCCGGGAGCGATCGTCGGCGGCCTCGAGATCGCGGCCGAGCGCCACCCGGAGATGCAGTTCCTCCTGGTCGGCGACAGCCTCAAACTGAAGCCGCTGCTCGGGCAGTTCCGCCGCGCCGCGGCGAGTGCGGTGCTGCGCCACGCCGCCGAGGTGATCGGCGATGACATCAAGCCGACCGCGGCGCTCCGGATGCGCAACGCCTCGATGCGGCTTGCCATCGATGCGGTGGCTCAGGGCGAGGCCGGCGGCGTGATCTCCGCCGGCAATACCGGGGCGCTGCTTACGCTTTCGAAGATTGTCATCAAGACACTGCCGGGCATCGACCGCCCGGCCATGGCGGCGATCGGGCCTTCCGAGCGTGGTGACGTCATCATGCTCGATCTCGGCGCCAACGTCACCTGCGACGTGCGCAATCTGATCGAATTTGCCGTGATGGGCGATGTGTTTGCCCGCACCGTGCTTGGGCTTCCGGCGCCGACGATCGGGCTCCTCAATGTCGGCTCGGAGGAGCTGAAGGGCGGCGAGCAGTTGCGGGAGGCCGCAGAGATACTCAAGGAAAGCGTGCTCGGCCCGCAATTCTATGGCTTCGTCGAAGGCTATGACATTGCCGCCGGCACCACCGACGTGATCGTTACCGACGGGTTCACCGGCAACGTTGCGCTGAAGACCGGCGAGGGAGCGCTCAAGCTGGTGCGCGGCCTGTTGCGTCAGGTGTTCGAATCGAGTCTTTCCGCTCGCCTCGGCTATCTGTTGGCTCGACCGGCGCTCGATCGCCTGCGTGAATGGCTGGACCCGAGGCGCTACAACGGCGCGGTGATGCTGGGGCTGAACGGTGTCGTCGTGAAATCGCATGGCGGCACCGACGCCGAGGGCTTCGCGCACGCCCTCGATGTCGCCATGGACATGATCCTGCACGGCTTCAACGATGGCATCCGCGCCGGGCTCGAGCGCATGGGCCGGCTCGAGGCGGCGGGCAGACACAAGGAAGCGGACGGCGGTCAGCCGTTGGCGCCAGCGATTTAGCGTGCGTCACGCATGATCAACGACCTCGGGCCGCTGGTTGAGGCCGCGCCCGGCAGGCGCGCTCTTCCGGTCATCCGCTCTGTGCTCGCAGGCTGCGGGGGTTATCTGCCGGAGCGCGTGGTCCGGAACGACGAGCTGGCGCTCAGTGTCGACACCTCCGACGGCTGGATCGTCGAGCGCACGGGAATTCGCGAGCGGCATATCGCAGGCCCGGGCGATACCGCCGTCGTGATGGGTGCGGCTGCGGCCCGTGCCGCGCTGGCCGCGGCGGGTAGGGAGGCCGCTCGCATCGACGCAGTGATCGTCGCGACCTCCACCCCCGACCAGGCCTTCCCCACGACCGCGGTCGGCATTCAGCACGCACTCGGCATCCAAGCCGGATTTGCGTTCGACGTTGCTGCCGCGTGCACGGGGTTCATCTATGCGCTCGGCGTGGCCGATGCGTTCCTCCGGACCGGTGAAGTGCGCTCTGCCCTGGTGATCGGCACCGAAGTCTATTCCCGGATCCTTGACTGGCACGATCGCACGACCTGCGTCCTGTTCGGAGACGGCGCCGGCGCGGTGGTGCTCGTCGCCGGTGCGGGTCGCGGCAGCGCCACCGATCGCGGCTTGCTGTCCACCCATCTCCATTCGGACGGGGCGCATGCCAAGATCCTCGATGTGGATGGTGCGGTGGGCAGGCACGATCGCCCAGGAACGCTCAGGATGAACGGTCGCGAAGTCTTCCGCCACGCGGTCGTGCGCATGGCGGAGGCGGTAGACGAGGCGCTGGCGGCCAACAATCTGACCCATACCGACGTTGACTGGCTGGTGCCGCACCAGGCGAACCGGCGAATCATCGATGCCATGGGCCGGCGGCTCCGGCTGCCGCCGGAACGGGTGGTGGTTACCATCGATCGCCATGCCAATACCTCCGCGGCCTCGATTCCCCTGGCGCTCTCGGAGGCGATGGCAGATGGCCGGATCCGGCCCGGGCACCTGGTGCTGATGGAGGCCCTGGGCGGCGGCCTGACCTGGGGCTCTGCTGTGCTCAGGATATGATACGCTTTCAGCCCCCAATCCTCTGAGCTTTCGTGATTTCTTGACGGCACCTGACGGCTTGCCCTAGTGTGCCGACCGGCACATCCGGTACCATGGGATGCGGATTCGCGGTCGGCACACCAGCCTCTGCTTTGAGTGGCCTGCTGATCCCCTTTCGGTTGCTGCTTTGGGCAGCAAAGGACGGGGGCAGGACACTCGCCTCGCGCAATGACCACGATCACCCGCGCACATCTGTCCGAGAAGATCTACGCCGAAGTCGGCCTCTCGCGCAACGAATCTGCCAATCTGCTGGAAGCGGTTCTGAGCCGGATGGCGGCGGCCCTGGAGCGTGGTGAATCTCTCAAGATCAGCGGATTCGGAACTTTTTCTGTGCGTCAGAAGGGGCGCCGGATCGGGCGTAATCCGAAGACCGGGATCGAGGTTCCGATCATGCCGCGCCGGGTGCTGGTGTTCCGCCCGAGCCAAAGCCTGAGGGCCCGCGTGAACGGCCTCGAGCCTTCCGGGAGCGACGACGAATGACTCTGAGCCCGCCGGGCAGTGACCGGCCCGGAGCGGCGCCGGCGGGCGAAGCTACCCCGTTGCGGGCGCGCAAGGCGCCGAACGCGTTCCGCACCATCAGCGAGGTCGCCGACGATCTCCATATTCCCCAGCACGTGCTGCGCTTCTGGGAAACCCGGTTCAGCCAGGTGAAGCCGCTGAAGCGGGGCGGCGGGCGGCGCTACTACAGGCCAGACGACATTGCGCTGCTCAAACGCATTTCCGATCTGCTCTACACCCAAGGCTATACGATCAAGGGCGTGCAGCGGCTGCTGCGCGAAGGCGGCGGGCGATTGGCAGAGGAAATTCCGCCGCCATCGGCGGCTGAGCAGGCGGCCGCTGCCGTCGAGCGGACACGCAATCCCGAGCTGCCGATGCCGGGCCTTGCCCCAAGTTCGCAGCCCGCCGCGCGCGTGCTGGTGCGCCAGAAGCAGGATCCGGACGCCGAGCGGCTGCGGGCGCTCCTACGCGAGACACTGCACGAACTGGAGGCGATGCGGGCGCTGCTCTGAGAGTTCGCCTCTCATCACGTTGCCGCTGGACGTTGCTGCTAGCTGGGCCCGCTGCTACATCAGCGCGTGGCCGGAGCGTAGCGCAGCCTGGTAGCGCATCAGTCTGGGGGACTGGGGGTCGTGGGTTCAAATCCCGCCGCTCCGACCAAGCGGGCCTGTGGCGGGTGGGGCCGGGCCTCGCGGCTCTCGGACCGTGGTTGCACGGGCGGAGGATCCGGCAATGGACAGAGAGGGCGGAGACACCAGAAGGCGGTTGGGCGAGGCGGCGCTGCTGGCCGGTGTTGCCTTGCTGATCGGCGAGAGCGCCGCGGCAGGCGTGACGACGGAGGCGAACGCCGCGGTGCGAACCGTGATCTCGAAGCCGTTGCCGAACGTCGCCGGCAAGAGCCTCACTGCGGTCGTGGTCAGCTACAAGCCGGGGGCGGCGTCGCCGAAGCACCACCATGCCGGCAGCGTGTTTGCCTACGTGCTCTCGGGCGCGATCCGCTCCGAGGTTTCCGGCCAAGGACCGGCGAAGGTTTACCGTGCCGGGGAAGCATTTTTCGAGCCGCCGGGAAGCGAGCATCTGGTCAGCGCCAACGCGAGTGCTACCGAGCCCGCGAGCCTGCTCGCGGTTTTCGTCGCGGACACGGGCGCGGAGTTGACGGTTTTCGGCTGAGACGGGAGTGTTCTGCTCGCGGCCGGGGACTGGGGTCCAGGGCCTCAGGCCCTGGCGGGGTTCGAAGGGGCGGAGCCCCTCGTGCCTCACGCGTGGCGGCGGGAGCGTTTCGGTTCGGGAAGCAGCGGCGCGAGGTAGCGGCCGGTGTGGCTTTGCGGCGTCGCCGCGATCACTTCGGGCGGGCCGGCGGCGACGATTTTTCCGCCGCCGTCGCCGCCTTCGGGGCCGAGGTCGATGATCCAGTCAGCCGTTTTGATCACTTCGAGATTATGTTCGATGACGATCACGGTATTGCCGTGGTCGACCAGCGCGTGCAGCACTTCGAGCAGCTTGCGCACGTCCTCGAAATGCAACCCGGTGGTCGGCTCGTCGAGGATGTAGAGGGTGCGGCCGGTGGCGCGGCGGCCGAGTTCCTTGGCGAGCTTGATGCGCTGTGCCTCTCCCCCCGAAAGCGTGGTCGCCTGCTGGCCGAGGCTGATGTAGCCGAGCCCGACGCGTTGCAGCACCTGCAGGCGATCGGCAATGCGACTCTGTGCGCTGAAGAACGGCAGCGCCTCGTCCACCGTCATGGCGAGGACGTCGGCGATCGATTTTCCCCGGTATTTCACCGCCAAGGTTTCACGATTGTAACGTTTCCCCTTGCAGGTATCGCAGGTGACGAAGATGTCGGGCAGGAAGTGCATCTCGATCTTCAGGACGCCGTCGCCCTGGCAGGCCTCGCAGCGGCCGCCCTTGACGTTGAAGCTGAAGCGGCCGGGTTTGTAGCCACGAGCGCGGGATTCGGGCAGTTCCGCAAACCAGTCGCGGATTGGGGCGAACAGGTCGGTGTAGGTCGCCGGATTCGAGCGTGGCGTGCGGCCGATCGGGGACTGGTCGATGTCGATGATCTTGTCCACGTGTTCGAGGCCCTCGAGGCGCTCAAACGGGGCCGGCACGGTGCCCGCGCCCATCAGTCTTCTGGCGGCGGCCTTGTAGAGCGTGTCGACGACGAGCGTCGATTTGCCGCCGCCGGAAACGCCGGTGACGCAGATGAAGGTGCCCACCGGAAAGGCGGCGGTGATGGATTTGAGGTTGTTGCCGCGGGCGCCGACGAGGCGGATCTCGCGCTCCTTCTGAGCGGGGCGGCGGATGAGCGGAATCTCGATGGCGCGCCGGCCGGCGAGATAATCGCCGGTGAGTGATACGGGATTGGCTTCGATGTCCGCTGGTGCGCCCTCGGCTACGACCTGGCCACCGT
>JBOHMK010000305.1:0-9211 GCA_050730115.1 Acetobacteraceae bacterium | reverse complement strand
TCCAGAGCACCCCATTGCTCGTCCGTCAGCCAGAAAAGGTCTGCCATCGCATCGCTCCCACTACCGGGGAGCTTCGAATCGAACCACGCCGAGTCGTGTCAATGATTAATTGGGTTTGGAGCCTAGTACTCACGTTTGTTCTTGGATGATTCACGCCAGCGCGGGTGAGGCTTGCAGCAGTCATGTGCGATTCCCCGTACTAGCGGCCGCGGACCATAGGGAAAAGTCCGACGGGATGCGGAGGAGCCGACCCGGTATCCGGCCGGGTCCCTGGATAGGCGCGCGGTCAGGCACCGCCGGGACGACGGCTACCGGGGCGGCCCTGATCGGCTTCGGCGCCCTCGCGTTGCCAGGCCAGCACCATCAGTCCGAGCAACAGGATCAGCGCTGCCCAGGCCGGCAACAGCGGAATCGTCGACACGCCGGTGATCAGATGTGCATGATTGCGCCGCAACCCGATCCAGTCGGCACCGCCGCCAGCTTGATCGGCGTCGACTCTTCGCAAGCCCGGCACACCGCCCGCCCCGAGCCAATGCACGCTGCCACGGCTCGCTTGAACCAGGGGCAGCAGCCGGCTCGCGGTAGCGCGGAGATCGGCGAGTTCTGCCGGGTCGGTCGCGCCGGCGGCTACGAACGCCGGGCTTGGTGTCGCTCCGGCTCCGGCGGTTCCCGCACCGTCCGCTCCTTCACTCCCGGCCGCGGCGACCTGCCAGACCCCGGGCATACCCGCCGGCATCGACCCGGAAGCCCTGCCTGGCGCGGTTGCCGAAAGCGAGAGCGATTCTTTGTGCCCGTCAGGAGTTGTGACGTTCACCGGCCCTGCGGCATCTGCGGAAAGGCTCCGCCGCGTCACCAAGAGCCGTCCGTCCTCGATTCGGGCCGTCAGCGCATTTTCCTCGAGCGCCGGCTCTTTCATCAGCCAGTGCACTACCCGCCGCATCAGCTCCGCCTCCGGGCCGCCGCCCTCATGGCCGCGCGCCCAGAGCCAGAGCTGATCCGACAACAGCAATGCGACACGGCCCTCGCCGACCCGGTTCAGGATCAGGAGCGGGGCCCCGGATGGGGTCTTCATGAGGACTTCGCCGTGCACCTCGGTGACCCTGTCATAGCGGTACCACGGGCCCCACTCGGGTGAACCTTTGACGCGCCATCCGGCCAGGTCGGCAGTCACCGGGTGGCGTTCGCCGAGCGCGGTCAACAGCGGGCGGAAAGCCCCGGTCGCCACCCCGTTGCTGCCAGGCACCGGCCTCGCCGGCAGTACCGAAGAGAGCGGCGTATAGGCCAAGCTGTTCGGCTCGGTGAATTCCGGCCCGGCGGTGACCAGGACGGCCCCGCCACCTTGGACATAGCCGATGATGTTGTCGAGATAGACCGGCGGCAGCAGGCCGTCGTTAGTGAACTGATCGAGAATGATCAGATCGAAATGCTTGAGCTTGTCGACGAACAGCTCGTGCGCCGGGAAGGCGATCAGCGCCAGCTGATTGAGCGGCGTGCCATCCTCCTTGTCGGGCGGTCGGAGGATCGTGAAGTGCACCAGATCGACAGCCGGATCCGACTTGAGCAGCCGCCGCCAGGCCCGCACACCCGGGTTGGGTTCACCCGACACCAGCAGCACGTGCAGCCGGTCGCGGACGCCGTTAATGGTCGCAACGACGCTGTTGTTGAGGGTCGAAACCTCGCCCTTGAGCTGGTTGACCGTCAGGGCAACGACCGTTGGGCCGGCGCGGGTGATCGGCACCTCGATCTTGACCGGCCGCGCAACGGGAACGCTTTCGACCTCCGCTGCGGCGCCGTTGTGCTGGATGGTGATCTCGGCAGCACCTGCAGGTTGTGCAACGCCGTGGTCGACGACCTCGACTTCCAGGGTCGCGCTTTTGCCGACGATTCCGTAAGCAGGTGCCGCGAGCAGCTCGAGGCTGCGGTCGATTTCCCCGGGTCGGCCCGGAATGACGAGCGAGAACGGCGCATCCTTGAGGCTGCCTGGCGGCACTTTCGGGACGTCCGCGACTTCGCCGTCGGTGATGGCGATGACCCCCGCCAGCTGCCCGCGCGGTACCTCGGCCAGCGCGCGGTCAAGGGCTGCGAACAGCTTTGTTCCGCTGTCCGAATCGCCGACCGTCACCGTTCTGAGCTCCAGCCCGGGAAACTTGAGCGCCTCGGCCCTGAGCCTGGCAGCCGCCGCTTGAGCCTCGGCGGTCCGGCCATCGACCCGCATCGAGGCGCTCTGATCGAGCACCATCAGGCCGATATCAGGCAGATCCTGCCAAGTTTCCCGGATCAGCCTCGGTCCGGTGAGCCAGGCCACCAGGACCGCTATCGCCGCCACCCGCCACGGCCAGCCGCGGGCGCGGCGGATCACGGCGGGCACGGCGGCCAGCACTGCTGCGGCGGCAAGCACCGCGATCAGCCATGCCGGCAGCGCCGGATCGAAGACCAGTGCGGCGATGCCGTGCCCGATTGGCATCCCCGATGGCATCACTGGCCGAGCCGCTCGAGGATCGCAGGGAGGTGCACCTGGTCTCCTTTGTAATTGCCGGTAAGCGCGTACATCACAAGGTTGACGCCGAAGCGGTACGCCAGCAGCCGCTGGTGTTCCCCGCCCGGCACCGGCACGTCCGGATGGTGCCCGTTGGCGTCGACCGCCCAGGCAGCCACCCAGTCATCACCGCCGACGATCACCGGGCTCACATTGTCGTTGCGATTGGTGGGATCCCGGGCGAGCCAGACCGGGGCCCCGCTGAACCGGCCGGGGAAGGCGCGCAGCAGGTAGAATGTGTGCGCGAGGACGTTCTGGTAGGTGAGCGTGGTCAGCGGCGGGATCGCGAGCCCCTGTGAAACCCTTCTCAGTGCCGCGGCCGCGCCGGGCGCGAAGCCGGCGCCCGAGCCTTCGGCGTCAGCATCGCCACCTTCGGTATCCATCAGGATGATGCCGCCATTGCCCATGAAGCGGTTGAGGGCGGCGACTGCCGCAGGCGCCAGCGCCGGTGCGTTCGGCATCACCGGCCAATAGAGCAGCGGGTAATAGCTGAGGTCGTCCCGTCCGGGCACGACTCCCTTAGGCGGGCCGAGTGTCACCGCGGTGCGGGCATTGACGAACTGGCCGAGCCCGCTGAGGCCCTCACGGGTCAGCGCATCGACGGCCGGATCGCCGGTCAGCACATAGGCGATCCGCGTTACCAGAGCCGGGTTATCGGCGGGGAGCTCAGCATGCGACGGTGCCGGCAGGCCCCAGCAGGCGAGCAACACGACGATCGCCGCACAGCCGCGCACGGCGAGCCGCTGCCCTCGCCCGAGCAGGCCGCGCAGAGCGAGTGCGATCAAGAGGTCGAGCAGGAACAACGCGGCCGCCACGGCCAGCAACGACGGACCCAGCACCTGCTCGCGGCCGAGACCATCAAGCCGTTCAAGCCGTGCCCCCTGAATGGGCGGCATCAGGCGAAGCGACGGCAGAGCGGCCGAGAGATTGAGCGCGCGTCGCCCGTCCGGAGGACCGTAGAGACCCGGCGGGTAATGGGGCGAGGGCAGCACGGCGTGTTCGGGATTCGCGGTGAACCGATCGGCGCGAAGCGCGCTCGCCGCCGGGCCCGGCGCTTCCAGAGCGCCGAAGCCATTCAGTGCTGCGGCCGGTGCCAGCATCGCCTGCCCCGGCGTTGCCGCGACGCCGGCCGAAAGTTCGACAATCCGGTGCAGCATATCCATAAAGAGGCCGGACAGCGGCAAGTTCGACCAGGCGGCATTCGCAGTCACGTGGAACAGCACGATCCGGCCAGCGCCGAATGGGGCCGAGGTCACCAGCGGCGTTCCATCCTGAAGCCGTGCCCAGGTGTGCCCGGCGAGCGTGAGATCGGGCTCCGCCAGCACCTGCCGGGTCACCGTGACGTCGGATGGCACGGTGAGGCCGGCGAATGGGGAGGATGGCGGAAACGGCGCCAGACGCTCGGGCTTCCCCCAGGTCAACGCCCCGCCGAGCGCACGCTCCCCGGCCAGGAGATGCACCGGCAGGAGGGCATCGGGGTGGGCGGCGAAGAGCGGGCCGGCGAAGCGGACCAGGACCCCGCCTTCGCGTACCCAATTCGTGAGCGCGCTGGTCTCCGGGCCGGGCGGCAATACCCTATCCGCCAACACGATGACCGCGAGTTTGCGCTCGAGCAGGCCGCCAAGCTCGCCCTCATGGACCTCAGCGTAGGGTGAGAGGGCGCGCCGCAGATAGTAGAGATCGCCGACGAAAGGCAGATTGGCGTTCGCCGGGTCGCCGGAGACGAGGCCGACCGGGCGGCGGCGCCATCGTTCGTCCAGAAGCACGACGCCGGCCGCAGTCGGGGAGGCAGAGGGGCCGCTGGCGGCAAGCCGGAGGGCGCTCAGCCGGTTGGTGAGCGTGACCGGCAGCGGTACCGGTGCTTCGGCAACCGCAGCGCCGGCCGGCAGGGTGACCTCGAAGCGCGCCAGCACCCGACTTTCCGGAGCCTCTGCGATCACCGTCGCGTGCTCGGCGAGCGGCTGCGGCAACTGTGCGACGCGCGCGATCAGCCGCCCACCCTCGTTCCTGGGCGGGAGCACAACACGAGCCGCCGGCACGCTTGGCGAAAGCTCCGTGACTGGCCAGAGGCGCGCCAGGGCGGCGGCGAATTCCGCATCACCTGCGCCCCGGCTCGCCACCCGATCGGCGATGTACACCGCGCCGCCGGCCCGGCCGTGCCACTTCGCGCGCCAAGCATCGAGGAGCTTCGCCGCCTGCGCCCGATCCGGCGGCCATGGCTCGGGCTTGAGAAGCGCCAACTGCGCGCTGAGCCGCGCTGATGGCATCGCTGCGCTGATCGCGAGCGGTGCACCCGAGGGGCTGGCGGCGGTCGCCAGCAGTGCGACCTGGCTCCCGCTCCGCGTCATCCGCTCGAGCGCCGATTCGGCCGCCGCAATGCGCGCATTCCAATCGGCCGCCGATGCCCATCCGTTGTCGATCACCAGCAACACCGGCCCGCTGCCCAGTGCCAGGCTACCCTGCTCGCGTGTCGGACCGGAGAGCCCGATGATCACCAGCGCCGCGGCAATCAGGCGGAGCGCCAGCAGCCACCAGGGGGTGCGCGCGGTCGTCTCCTCGGTCGGCACCAGGTCCTGGAGCAACCGGACCGCCGGGAAGCTCTGGCGCCGCGGCGCCGGAGGCGTTACGCGGAGCAACCACCAGAGCAACGGCAGCGCCAGCAAGAGCGGCAGCAGCCACGGCGCGGCAAAGCTCATTGCAGCATCTCGCGCTGCGGGGCGAGCGCGACATAAAGGCTCAACAGCGCCGCCTCCGGAGGCTGCTCAGTGGAATGGGTTGCAAAGCCAAAACCGAGGCCGCGGCAGAGTTGTGTGAGGCCCTCCTGATGCCGGGCGAAACGCTCCGCGTAGGCGGCGCGCACGCTTTCTACGCGCGGGATCAACGCCTGGCCGGCGTCCTCGAGATCGGCGAACCGCACCCGCCCCTGGAACGGCAGCGCCCGCTCGGCCGGGTCGATCACCTGCAGTACGTGGACGCCGACCGGGACCGCTGCGAGCCGCGCCAGCGCGGCCTGGATCTGCACCAGCGGCGAAAGGAAGTCGCCGAACAGAACGGCAGTGGCATGCCGCGGCAGCGGCAGGACCGGCGGCAGGCTGAGAGCGGGATCGTCAGAGGGTGATGCGACGAGCGCACGGGCAAGACTCTCCAGCGCCTCGCGCCCGCCCTGCGATGCCGCCCCCGGCGCCATCAGCCGGACACGCTCGCCACCGCGCAACAGAAGCGAGGCAAGCGCCAGCAGCAAGAGGCGGGCACGCTCGGCTTTGAGAACCGTCGCCACGGGCGAGCGCCAGCGCATGCTGGGCGAGGCATCGGTCCAAAGGCAGACGGTCTGCGCTGCCTCCCATTCGGTCTCGCGGACGAACACCCGATCCGACTTCGCGGACTGCCGCCAATCGATCCGTGCCACCGGATCGCCGGGCAGGAAGGGGCGGAACTGCCAGAAGCTGTCACCCTGGCCGACCCGGCGCCGCCCATGAACACCCTGCGCCACCGTCATCGCCACGCGCCGTGCGGCGATCAGGAGGGCCGGCAAGTACGCGCCCAGCATCTCGGCGTGCCGCGAATCCCGCGAGGCGTCGCCCGTTGCCTGCCGTGGCGGACCCGGGCCGTGCGGGATTGCGATCATCCGAACCGTTCCAGGAGCCCGGAAATCAGCTCCGAGAGCACGACCCCCTCCGCGCGGGCAGAGAATGAGAGTGCCATCCGGTGGCGCAGCACCGGCGGCGCCAGCGCAATGACGTCATCGATGCTCGGTGCGAGCCGCCCGTCGAGCAGCGCGCGGGCCCGGCAGGCGAGCATCAGTGCTTGCGCCGCCCGCGGGCCCGGGCCCCAGGCGACATGCCGGGCCACCGCTTCGTTGACCGCGGTTTCCGGCCGGGCGCCGCGCACCAGATCGAGAATTGCCTGCAGCACCTGCTCACCCACCGGGATCCGCCGGATCAGCGCCTGCGCGGCGATCAGCCCTTCTTTCGTCAAGACCGGCACCGCGCGAGCCGTCTCGGCCCCGGTGGTTGCGAGCAGCATTGTCCGTTCGGCCTCGAGATCGGGATAAGGGACGCGGATCTCGAGCAGGAAGCGGTCAAGCTGCGCCTCCGGCAACGGATAGGTACCCTCCTGCTCGATCGGGTTCTGGGTCGCCAGCACATGGAACGGGCGCGGGAGCGCATGGTCCTCTCCGGCCACCGCAACCTTGAACTCCTGCATCGCCTGCAGCAGCGCCGACTGCGTGCGCGGGCTTGCCCGGTTGATCTCATCCGCCATCAGAAGCTGGCAGAACACCGGCCCCTGCACGAAGCGGAAGCTGCGCCGGCCGCTGGCATCCTCGTCCAACACCTCGGAGCCGAGAATGTCGGCCGGCATCAGATCCGGTGTGAACTGCACCCGCTTGGCGCTCAGGCCAAGGACTGTGCCGAGGGTTTCGACCAGCCTGGTCTTGCCGAGGCCGGGAACGCCGACCAAAAGCACGTGCCCGCCCGAGAGCAGGGTGATGAGAGTCTGCTCGACCACGGTGTCCTGGCCGAAGATGACCCGTCCGAGTTCCGTCCGAACCGCCTGCATCCGGAGCTCCAGCGCTTCGATCTCTGCCACCGCATCTGCCGACTGAGCGAGCGGTGGACTTGCGGTCGCGGACATCGGCAACATTCCTCGCAACGGGCGCGACTCGCGCACTTCCCTTACCGTGGGGACGATCCCTATATCACGTCTCGCTCGGGAGAGTATGAAACCTGCGAGCGACGAGGGCGGAGATCGAACCGACGTGACCGCTTCCATCCAGCGATCGGAGCCAGCCTCCGCGACACATCCGGGCGTGCCCGGCCTCCCTCGAGAGCCCAGCGCCGGCGGAGAGCGGCCGCGACGGCCGTTCGACTGCGGTAACCTGCCGTTTGTCATCCGCCGTGATGGTACCTGGCTTTACAGAGGCAGCCCGATCGGCCGGAAAGAGTTGGTCTGCCTGTTCGCGAGCGTGCTGAAGCGCGAGGCCGACGGTTCCTACTGGCTCGAGACGCCTGCGGAACGAGGGCGCATCGAGGTCGAGGATGTGCCGTTCGTGGCGGTCGAGCTCGAATGGTCGGGCAGCGGACCGGACCAGCGGTTGTCGTTCCGCACCAATATCGATCAGGTCGTGACCGCAGACGCCGAGCACCCGATTCGGGTGGCGCACGATCTCTTGACCTGCAGACCGACCCCGTATCTTCTGCTCCGCTCCGCCTGCGATACGCGGGCGGCGATCGAAGCCAGGATCAGCCGCCCGGTGTATTACGAATTAGCGGCACTTGCCGAGCCAGGGTGGGTCGGTTGCCGGCACGTGCTTGGGGTCTGGAGTTGTCGGCGATTCTTCGCCCTGGGCGATCTTCCGGCCGCAGAATCAACGCTTGCCGATGATTGAGCGGATGGACCATTGAGCCAATGGACGATTGAGCGAATGGATGAGGTGGGGGTTTGCGCCCGGCTTGCCGGGCTGGCCGACGCCACCACGCCGCCCACCGATGCGCGCCCGCTGACCGCCGCCGCCGTCCTGGTGCCGATCGTTCTTGCCGAGCCAACGGGGATCTTATTGACGAAGCGCAGTGCACAACTCGCGCGGCATGCCGGGCAGGTGAGCTTCCCGGGCGGGCGCATCGAGCCGGCCGATTCCTCGCCCGCGGCGGCCGCGCTCCGCGAGGCGGCGGAGGAGCTGGCGATCGACCCGGGACGTGTGGCACTTCTCGGCCGTCTGCCGGATCACGCGACCGGCACCGGGTTTCGCATCACACCGGTGGTGGGGCTGCTGCCCGCCGGGCTCGATCTTCACCCAGCACATAACGAGGTCGAGGCGGTGTTCGAGTTGCCGCTCGCCACTCTGCTCGATCCGAGAGCGCCGGTCAGGCGGCGGGCCTGGCGCGACGGACGCGTTCGCGACTTCTGGGTTTGGCCGCACCCTGAGCACGAGATCTGGGGCGCGACCGCAGCCATCCTGCTGCGTCTTGCCGAGTTGCTGCGCCGCCCCGCCTGACGGCCCCGCCTGACCGCCTCGCCGGACCGCAAGGTGCGGACAGAGATCACCCCCGCAATTCGGGCAGCATGATCCGGCTGGGGCGACTGGGGCCTTTGAAAACGCTGTTCACCGCCCGCCGCTGCCGCCGCGCTTCGCCCTCCGCCTCGCCGGTGTTGGGATTGACGTCGAACTTCGGAAAATTCGAGGATGAAACGTCCAGCCGGACCCGGTGTCCGGGCAAGAACAGGTTGGCAGTCGGGAACAGAAGGATCCGCACCTCGCGGATCTCGCCCGGCCGGTTGAGCCGCGGCGCTGCCGGATCTTCGGCGTAACGAAGCCGCACGATGCTGTCAGAGAGCAGCATCGCGTGACTCTGCGGGTAGTCGGCAGAGCGCGGATAGAGGTCGATCAGCTTGGCGGTGAAGTCGGTATCGGGCGCATCGGTCGCGACAAAAAGTTGCGCCTCGAGCGGGCCCGCGATCTCGAGCGGTGCGGCCAGCGGGGCTGACTAGCCCTGTACCCCTGACGAGGCCTGGTCATAGCCTGTTGTAGGCTGACCGGGCGGGCCGGTCCGCCGGAAGTGTTTGAGCCTAAATCCGTGAGTTGGAGGATTGCGTCTGCTCCCCGAATCGTTGGTACAGTAGGGGATGGACCCAAATCTGCCGAGTGTTTTGCCGCATCCAGCGGGTGAACAACCGCTG
>JBOHMK010000304.1:0-10184 GCA_050730115.1 Acetobacteraceae bacterium | reverse complement strand
TCCAGAGCACCCCATTGCTCGTCCGTCAGCCAGAAAAGGTCTGCCATCGCATCGCTCCCACTACCGGGGAGCTTCGAATCGAACCACGCCGAGTCGTGTCAATGATTAATTGGGTTTGGAGCCTAGTCGGCGGCTTCCTTGGCCGGGTCCATGGCTCCAATTTCTTCGGCCGTGCCCCAGAATCCGCCGGTGTCGGCCACGAACCGGCCATTCACCCTGAACCGGCGCGCCACGGGGGACGGGTTGCCGGGAAGCATGATGCCAAGTTCGAGGTCCTGCACCGGCGTTCGCTCGGCGATCGCCTCACGCAGGTCTTTGCCATGGTCGTCGTCGGTCACGAGATCGAGGAAATTCGTCCCCACGGCGGCGAGCAGAGGCTGGGGGGCGTTTCCGGCCACGCCGACCAGCCGGCCACGCGCGTCGATTTCCCACCCCCATTCCTTCTCCGGCACCGGCGCGGCGATGGCGGATACCGGCAGCAAGGCCCGAACGCGGTGCCGCGGCCTGATGAGCCAAAGCAGCAGCACGATCCCGAGAGCAACGGCGGCACCATGCCAGAGCACCGTCTGGCGATCGGACGACGTGGCTGTGGCGGCAACGTCCGCCTCCATGTGCAGCACCAGACCCTGGGGCAATTGGGCAATTTCGCCGATGCGCGGTGTCAGGCCGATCCATCCGAGCGCCTCGGCAAGCAGCGGATGAGGAGCGCTGCGCCCGGCCGTGAATGCGAGTAACGGCCCGCGTGCCCCGGCCTCGGCAAAGCTGATGCTCGCCCCCGGCGGCAGCCAGGCTGGGGTGATGACCGCGCGCAAAGCCAGCGGTTCAATGAAGGTGCCGATCACTCCGGCAACGTCGCCAGATGGAGTCAACAGCGCCTGGGAAATGACAAAACCCTCTCCCTGGCCAAGCGGTGCGTCGCCGGTAGCCGTGAACAGCGGCTTGCCGGGTTGCACCGCCGTTGCCTCGAACCAACCGCGGCCGGAGGCGTCGGCATCGTCCGGCAGGAGCGGCAGCGTGGCCGCAATGAAATGGCCTGCCGCATCGTAGAGGAAGAGATTCTGAGCCGGCGCCAGCGCCGTCTCGACTTTCAGCATTCGGGCGGCGATGCCGACCCGGTTATGCAACGCATCCGCGGTCGCGCTGAACTGGCCGGTGACGGTGGCGATCTTCGTCAGGAAGGCGTCAAGCTGCCCGGCTGCGGCGGCGGTGGCGTTCTGAATGCGGGCGGCAGCACGCACATCAACGGCGTGCAGCTCCCAGGCCGCCCAGCCGGCCACCAGCACAAGGACCAGTACAAGCCTTAGAACCCAGCCGAACAGGAGGCGCCCGCCGCCGCCCATCGGGACTTTCTGGGCCTTCGTTACGGATTTTCCCACGCCCCGACCCCTCAGGCCGAACAATTATGCTGCACCGCCGCCGTTGCCAATCAGTTAACGGTACTCACGATTGCGTGCGCAGGGGAACCAAGAGCTGCCGGCGGGGCCGGCCGGAGGAATCTCGATCTCCGGTAAACCAAGCGCAGCATCATCGGCCGAGGCAGTGCCCCCACCGAGCACCGCCAGCACCATCCCGAGCCCGACGTCCCCGGTGTGGGCACTGGCGCGAATGGTAGCGCCGCTCTGCACCGCTCCGCGCAAGGTCCAGGACCCGGCGGGGCCTTCGAAGCTGATCCCGACAGGCGCACCGATGGGGAGCGAAAGGGCAGTGCCCGAGCCGCCCGAAAGCGTAAAGGAAACAGTGCCGTCGCTCCCTACGCTGATCCCGAACCCCCCGGCATCGGCGGCGGCCTGTGCGGCACAGCCTGCCGAACCAGTGGCAAAACTCCAGTTGGTAGCAACCGGCGCCAACTTCGGCAGTGGTGGCGCCGGCGGCGCCTCCGGCGGCGGCAAAGGTAATGTCGGCGTGGCAGCGAGCGGCTTCGGCGGCGTGTGGCAGCCTGCCACGGCGAGCAGCAGCCCCAACGCCAAGCCGTTCGTCAGCAAAGCCGGCGCGTATCGGTGCCGAGAGGTTTTGCGCAATCCGGTCATGGGCCGCCGCATGATGCAGAGTCTAAGCCTAGAAGATTTCTACGGAACGATGAACGGAGGGTAGCCGGGCTGATTTGCAGCCAGCTGACTTGCCACGAGCTGATTTCCCCGGTGCGCAAATCGGCGGATGATAGACCGGTGAGCGATCATGACCTTCTGCTCAGGCGGCCGGAGACCTTCCTCGGCCTGCCGGCCCTGCCGCCGGACGCCCTGAGGGCGCACGGCGCACGCGTTGCGGTGCTCGGCGTGCCGTTCGATTGCGGCATCCACCCGTTTCGCGTCGGGGCACGTGAAGGACCGGCGGCCGTCCGCCACCAGTCCCGTCTGATCCGCCGTTTCCATCCGCTGCGCGGAGACCAGGATGTTCCGGCGCTGCTTGGCGCTGCCGACTGCGGCGATGTCGCCATCATTCCCGCTCAGCCGGCAATGGCGTTGCCGAAGATCGAGCAAGCCGCGGGGCAGATCCTGGACGCCGGCGCGGTTGCGATCGGGATCGGCGGCGACGGGGCGGTTTCGCTGCCGCTGATGCGTGCAGCCGGACGGCGGCATTCCGGGCTGGTCGCACTTCATGTCGACAGCCACACGGACGATTACCCGGCACCTCCGGAGGATCGCTACAACCCGACCACCCAGTTCACATGCGCCGCGGAAGAGGGTGCCATCGACGCGCAGCACTCGTGGCATCTCGGGATCCGCGGCTTCACGTTTCGTCAGGGGGTCGTCAGCCGATCCCGCGGTCTCGGCTTCCGCGTGGTCCCGATCGACGAGTTGCTCGCGCGTGGCTGCGCGCAGACGATCGCCGAGTTCCGCCAGGGCGCTGCCGGCCGTCCGGTCTATCTCTGCTGGGACATGGACGTGTTCGATCCGGCGTGCGCTCCGGGCGTGTGCACGCCCGCCTGGGGCGGGCTTTCGGCGCGCGAGGGGATTCACCTGATGCGCCAGCTTGCCGGCCTCCGGATCGTGGCGATGGATTTCAATACCGTAAGTCCCGCCCAGGACATCGATGGGATGGCGGCCCACCTTTGTGCGCATATGATCGCCGAGGCGATGCTGGTTCTGGCCTCCACGCTCGGTCTCATCGTGGGGGAATGAGCGGCCGCCACTGGATCCGGCCTATTCGATCCGTGAGAGGCGGCCCTGATACATCACCGGACCGGTTGGCGTGCCGGTCGGGGAGCCGCCCGCGGGCTCGAGGCTGATCATCAGCTCGGTGGCGTTGCCGAGATCGGCCGCGGTCTGGATGCGCATGCCGCTCGGCGGCAGCATCCCGAGCGCCACCGGTCTCTTGGCGCCAGCCGGCAGTGCCCAGAGTTCGAGCGTCTTGCCTTCGGCGACCTTGACCGGCGAAAGGGCCCGGATGAGCAGGGCACCGTTCGGCTGCATTTCAGCAACAAAGACCGGAACCGAGGCGTTGGTTGGCGTGATGGTGCCCATCACCATTGGTGGTTTGGCGGGGCGGACGAAGAACAGTCCGGCGAAGACGGCGGCGAGTACCAGGGCGCTGGCGGTCGTGAGGCGCCAGAAGGCCAGGCTTTTGGCGAGCCGGGACAGGAAATTCGCCTGCTTCACCTCGATTTCGCGCGGCGACGAACGGGACGCCGAAGCAGCGATGCGGGCCCAGAGCGCTGCCGGAGGTGGGGCCGGCGGAACCAGGTGCGCAAGCGGCGCGAGCCGACGTTCCCACTGGGTAACGGCGGCCGCGAGAGTGGGATCCGCGGCCGCTGCACGCTCGAGCCTTTGAGCGGCCTCGGCCTCGAGCGTGCCGAGCACGTATTCCGCCGCCTGCAAGTCGCGATCCCCCAGGTCGTCGCTCATAGCCCGTCGTCGCTCATAGCCCGTTGCCGCTCATTGCCCGAGGCACTCCCGGAGCTTCAGAAGCCCGCGCCGGATGGTGGATTTGACAGTGCCGAGCGGCAGGCCGAGCCGGGTGGCGAGATCGGCGTGCGAGAGGCCATCCACGAAGGCGAGGATGATCAACCGGCGGCGATCCCCCTCGAGCGCCGCCAGGCAGGCCCGCAACCTTGCGCCCTCTTCGGTTGTGGCCAACAGATCGAGCGCATCGGGTTCGAAGCTCGGTTGATCCGTGGGCTCGTAGCCGAGCACCTCGCGCCTGCGGCCGCGTACGATGTCGAGCGCGCGGTAACGGACGAGGCTGACCAGCCAAGCCTCGGCGCTGCCGCGTGCGGGGTCGAATCGCCCGGCCTGTTTCAGGACCTGCATGCAGGCATCGTGCAGCGCGTCCGACGCCAGTTCCTGATCACGGGTGATTCTGAGAGCAATCGCATAAAGCCGCGGAGACTGCCGATCGTAGAGCCGGCGCAAGGCGGCACGGTCGCCGCGGGCAATGCGTTGCAGGAGATCGGCAAGGAGGTCGCTTGCGGAGCCGCCGGAGCGGGCGCCGTCCGCCTCCCGGCGGAGTATGCCTTTTGTCATCGGATGCCGGCGCTGATCCGGCTCGGCGAGCGAGCGATGATCCGGGAGCAGCGTTCGACCGGACCGATCGTCCAGCGAAAAGGCAAACCGAGCGAACATCCGAGCCGACCCGATAGGGCACAGAAATTACGCCGCTGATCTCCCTCTGGATGCCGACCCGCGGGTCGGATGCGCGCGGCAGGGCGGCCCCCGTTCACGATCGGAGATCGACCGTCTGCCGTCGCCGCACGGGCGCGCGGGGTCCGGCCGGGCGGTTCCCGGGTGCGGCCGAAGCCGGGCTTGGAATACGCGCCATGTCGTACGGCGTCGCCTCGTAAACCGCCTTGATCCAGTTGATGTAGACGATGGCGGTGTGCCGCCAGCGGTTGACCGGCTCGCCGGTCGGATCATCGGCAGGAAAATAGTTCGGCGGCAACGGCAGATCGGGACAGGTCGCGAGGTCGCGCAGATACTCCTTCCGGATCGTATCGGTTGCATATTCCGGATGATTGAACATGTAGACGCGCCGCGGATAGAGTTTCGAACCGTCCTCGCACAACGTATGTTCGGCGACCAGAAATGCGCCACCCTCCGCAGAGTCCGAAATCACCTCGAGCGCGGGTTCTCTCTGCAGGTCATCGTTGCGCAAGCGTTGCCAGCGGCCCACCGGAACCGGAAAGCGATCCGGCAAGCCGAACAGGAGCCCGGTCTGGTCCGACAGGATGCAGTGCTCAAAAACTCCGAGCGTCTTGGTCTTGCCATTATAGCACTCGAGGCGGTGGAAGTGGCGCAGCGCGGCGAACGCCGCCCAGCACAGGAACAGCGATGAAAACACGTTGGTCGTCGACCAGTCGCAGATCTTCTCGATCTCGGGCCAGATCTCCTCGCGCGTGACGTCGGCCTGCAGAAGATTGACGCCAGTGATCAGTAGCCCATCGAACTTGCGTTCCCTGATGTCGCTCCAGGCGCTGTAGAATTTGCGGATATATTCCGCAGGCGTGCCAGTCGTTTCCCGCCCCGATCGGACGCCGGATACGTAATCGTCGGTGGCGGCGAAGGTCAGCCGCACCTGCAGCGGCGTATGACCAAGCCACCGGGCGAGCTGACGTTCCGTGGTCTGCTTGTCGGCCATCAGATTGAGGATCGCGATCTCCAGCGGCCGGATGTCCTGATGCATCGCGCGATCCGCCGCGATTGCGGCGGGATCGCCGAGGGAGGGCAGGAAGGGGTGCACCTCATTCGCATTGACAATAACCGGCATCTTGGCGCTTTCCTGTAACCTAATCGGATGCCGCGTAGGGGTTCTCGGTGTCACGGAACGTGAGCCGGATGGGCGTGCCCGGAAGCGCAAAGTTTTCGCGCAGACTGTTCACGAGATAGCGGCGATATTCCTCGGGCGTCGCCTCCGCACGGCTGCCGAAGGCGACGAAGCTCGGCGGTCGCGCCTTGGCCTCGGTGATATACCGAAGCTGCACGCGCCGCCCGCCAATCATGGGCGGGGCATGGCGGGCGAGCGCCTGGGCAAGCCAGCGATTGAGGCTCGCTGTCGGCACGCGCCGGTTCCAGACTTCGGCGGCATCCACGACCGCCGGCAGAAACGCGGTCATGCCGAGGCCGGTCAACGCCGACAGCGGCAGGACCGTCACCCCCTTGAGCTGCGGCAGGCTCTGGGCCAGGCGTTCGTCGATCGCCCTCCGGATGCCCGAACGCGGCGGCACGGCGTCCCACTTGGCCAGGACCACGACGGCGGCGCGGCCCTCTTCGGCAATCAGGCGGCCGATTTCGAGATCCTGGTCCTGGATGCCGAGCGTTGCGTCCAGCGTCAGCACTGCGACCTCGGCCCGCCGCAGTGCCGCGATCGCCGCGCTGACCGCGAGCTTTTCCGCCCCTCTCTGCACGCGCGCGCGCCGTCTGAGCCCGGCGGTGTCCACCAGCGCGAACAGGGTCCCGTCGGCACCAGTGAAAGAATGCGTAACGGCATCGCGGGTAATGCCAGGCTCCGGCCCGGTCAGCAGCTTGTCTTCGCCGAGCAGGCGGTTGACCAGCGTCGATTTGCCAGCGTTCGGGCGGCCGACGACCGCCAAGCGAAGCGCGCGTTCTTCCGCCTCTCTGACTTCGCCGGCCGGGGCGAGGCGCGCGGCGATGGCGGCGGCGAGGCCATCGATCCCTTCGCCATGCGCGGCCGATACTGCGAGCGGCTCACCGAGGCCAAGGCGCCAGCCCTCCGCGGCACCCGCCGCGCCCCGCCCCTCGGCCTTATTTATGACAGCCATTACCGGCCGACCTTGCCGGCGCAGCCAGCGGGCCAGGTCGAGATCGCGCGGCAGCACGCCGGCTCGCGCGTCGGTCACGAACACGACCAGATCGGCGCGCTGCACGACAGCCTCGGCACGGGCCGTCATCCGTCCGGCGAGCGAACCGACCGGCCCGTCCTCGAGCCCGGCCGTATCGGCGAGCACCACCGCGCGCCCCGCCAGCCGGATCTCGGTTTCCCGGGAATCGCGCGTGAGCCCCGGCGTGTCGGCGACGAGGGCGAGGCGCCGGCCGGCCAGCCGATTGAACAAGCTCGACTTTCCGACATTCGCCCGGCCGGCGATGACGACACGCGGCAACATGGCCGGGGCTCCGTTCAACGCCATGCGGTAAGCGCGCCGTCACGCAGCAGCAGGAGCACGGTCGCGCCGGCGACCACGGGTGCCAACGCCGCCGGGCCGGGCAGGCGCTGGGTGCCGGTAATCTCACCGCTCGCCGGAGTGACCGCCGCCAACTCTCCATTGTCACCGGCGAGCAGCAGACGTCCGCCGGCGAGCACCGGGCCGTGCCAGAGAATGGGTCCGCGCTCGTGTTTCGGATTCTCGAACAAAGGCATTTGTCTGATCCAGCGCACCTCACCGTCGTTGCGCCCGATCGCGGCCAGGCGCTGGCCTTCCGTCAGCACGAACAACCAGTCCCCGGCAACTGCCGGCGTTTCGCTTCCGGAAACCTCAAGATAGAAGACACGCCGGCCGGAGTGCAGATCGTTGGCAACGAGAAGCTGACCCAAGCCGATTGCATAGGCGATCCCACCGTCCACTACCGGGAGCGCACGAATCGCCGACACATTGACCGCATTGGCGCCGGCGTAGGGCGCTCCGAGATTGTCCGACCATTGCACCGTTCCGGTCTCGGCAGCGAGGGCCGTGAGCTCGCCCGAGGCAAATCCGGCGATCACGAGGCCGTTGGAGACGGCGGGCGAGGGATCACCCAGCATGCCGATGGTCGCGGCCGAGGCCTGGTAGGACCAGAGCTCAGAGCCATCCTTGGTGGAGAGCGCAACCAGCCTGCCATCGATCGTCGGCACGAACAGCCGGCTCTCCACGATGGTCGCCGCCGCGCGCGCCGGATTGGCGAGCGAATGGCGCCAGCGCGGCGTGCCTTTCGCGGCGTCGATCGCGACCACCTCGGCTCGTCAGTTTTCTTAATAGAGCACGCCACCATCGAAAGAGATGCCACCGCCCACGTCCTGGCTCCGGTCCTTCCGCGCCTTGGTGTTGAAGCGCCAAAGCTGAGACCCGTTCGCGAGCGTGAAGCAACTCACTACGCCCGCAGCATCCAATGTAAAGACCTTGCCGGCAGCGACGATCGGGGATGCCGTCAACATCCGACGGTAGCTCGCACCCTCCCCGATATCGGCCCGCCAGGCCAAGCTGAGGCTGCTGCCGGCCGCGAGGGAGCCCATCCGATGCTCAGGGTTCCCGCCGACTTGCGGCCAATCCGAATTGAGCCTTGGCGGGGGCAGGCTGATCGGAGCGGTCGGATTCTTCTGCACCGTGAGGTTGCGCTCCGGCGGCAACACATCGAGCCTGACGCCGGGGAGCGGCTTCTTGGTGACACCGAACCAGACACCACAGCCGCTGAGCGCGAGCGGACCGATCAGGGCCAGGCGGCGCGAGAGCACCGGCCCACGCCGAGCCACCCAATGGTCGCGCCTCATTCCGAGAGTTGCACCAGCAAGGCGCCGGCACGGGCACGCACCCCTTGCGGTGCGGCCGGATCGTCTCGGAGCATGCCGAGGGTTTTCTTCGCCTCCGCCTGGTCGCCCTTGGCCAGGGCAATCAGCGCTTCCGTCTCCTCGGCGATCGGCCGCCAGGGATTGTCCGCGGCAAGCAACGGCTGCAGCTCGGCCTCGAGTGGCTGGACATTGCCACCTGGCTTCACCCCGTCGATCTGGTGGCTGACCCAAAGCAGCCGCCCGAGGCCTGAGAACAACGGCCCGGCGCCCGGGTCGCGTGCCACCTCTTGCCACAGCGACAGCGCAAGCTTCTGCTGCCCGTCGCCGGTGGCCAGCGCGGCCGCCCGGAGCCGCGCCAGCGTGCGGTACCCGGCGGGCGTATTGTTCCCGGCAAGCCTCGCCAAGGCCGCCTCCGCCTTGGCACTGCCGGCGCCTTCGTTGCCGGCGGGATTGGTCCCGCCGAGTTGCTGAACCGCAGCGAAGTAAGCGGCGGCGACGTGGCTTTGCTGGCGAGACTGCCACCAGACCGTGCCCTGCCAGACCAGAATGCCCACCCCGACCACGACCGCCGCCGCGGCAACCACCCTGCCGTAGCGCAGCAGAAGGCCACGCATCCGCTCGGCGCGAAGATCCGCCTCGACCTCTTCAAAGATGTCGACCAAGCCTGTTCCCCTGCGGCCCGCGCCTGACCATAAGGCCGATCCCGCGCCATGAAAATCCAATGGATCGGTTGAGCGACCCGTTCGCGGAGCGCTCGCTCGACCAAACGCGGCGGGAGGGCAACGCTCCGTTCATCCCTTGCTGGCAGAACGACCGGTCATGCGGGCGCTCGTGCCGTTGATCCTCCTGCTGCCGCTGACCGCCTGCGGTGTCGCCTGGACGACGCCCGTGGGGGCGGCGGCCGGCGTCGGCCTGGTCAGCGTGATTGTGCTGCACCGAACCCCGTTCGACCTTTTGTGGTCGCTTGCGAGCGGCGAGGATTGTTCCATCGTACGGCTCGACCGCGGCCTCAGTTACTGCAAGCCACGGGAGGCCGAGCCGCCGCAACTGCCCTATTGTACGAGGACGCTCGGCTGGGTCGATTGCTGGAGTGACCCCCTGGCCTTCATCAACCCGCCGCAGCAGGTGGCGGATGGTCCGTACAAGCTCACGCCGGCGCAGGAGAAGAACCGCACCAACCGCTGGCCGTAACGAACCCCTCCGTGACGAAGGTAGGGCCGCGTGCTAGGGCAGATTCCGGTCGAATTGAAGCGTCATGCGAGCGAAGCCAAGCAATCCAGACCTGCGCCGCCGACTCCGGGGTGCTTCGTACGCCCCGCGGGGCTACGCGGAATGGCGCCTTTGATTCGACTCGAACGCAGTATGCTCCGGTACCCGCTTTCAATTATGCATGAGTCACGCCCACGACCCAAAAAATCTTACCCTCGCCCCCTGGGAGAGGGCAAGATTCTTCTGCAGCCGTACGGGCGAGTTATGGATGAGTGAAAGCGGGTACCAGTACCCCGGGTCAGACTTGCGTGATACACCGTCCGCGACGAAATTCCTTCCTCCCCCTTGTGGCTATGGAGGTCGCACGAGTGCGAATCGATTTTCTTGAGTCCGCCGCACTCGGTTTATCGGGGGTCGAGTCGGGGTCTGCAATCGCTGGGAGCCGAATACCGGATCGGGAGGGAGCGCAAGTTCCTTAGTGGCAACCTACAACATTCATGGCCTCGCCCTTCCGCCGGCCGCGCCGCGGACTGCCAGGAGCGGGC
>JBOHMK010000303.1:0-2687 GCA_050730115.1 Acetobacteraceae bacterium | reverse complement strand
CGCTGCGGCCAGCCGGGGCTGGTCAACGAAAACGGCTGCCTCACCTGTCTCGACTGCGGCTGGTCGCGCTGCGACGGGTAGACCCCGGTCGCCGGCCCTGCCGTTTCGAACCGCAGGTGAGCGGGCCATGAGAACGGTGGGCTACGGCGGCAGCAGCGCGTCCACCATCGCCTCGATCTCCGCTGCCACGCCGTCGGCCATGAGAGCCGCGCGGATCGCGCGGCGCCTCGCCGTGAAATGCTGCGAGTCCCCCATTTCGACCGCCGCCGCGATTTTCTCCGCGTGCGCCGCAGCCGCTGCCAAATCCCGATGCAGCGGGTCCGTGTCGTCGTACTCCGGAATCGGCAGCGTCCAGACGAGATTGTCGAAGTCCCGTTTGTCGCGCTGGCCGTGCGGCTGGAGGTCCGCGATCTTCGCCAGGACCAACGCGCTGTTGACGATCGCAATCAAATAACCCGCCTCGTTCTCCGAACGCACGGGTGCCCAGTACGCCTTGTGATCAACCAGCGCCCCGCTAGGCGAAATCCTCGCCGCACTGAGGCGCGTCCCGGCCTTCGTGTACAGCACGCGCACACCGCCCTGCCCCGCCTGACACGACAGCTTGCGCATGTGATCGATTTGCGCGCGCAGCGACATCCGTGGGCACCCATCCGCGTCCTTGTTGCAGTGCGCCGCCCACTTCGCTTCGGCATCCCGCAGCCATGCCGCAAGATAACGAAAACCGCCGGCATTGGCGGCCGCAGAATCGAGCACGTCCGATCCGTGGATCGGAACTACGGCCGTCACCGGATTGAACAACCGGAACGGCGCGATCGTCTCGCCGAGCACAAGCTGCCGCAGGAACTCCTTCTCGACCGGACCGTGCGGTGGCGCCACGCTCTTCCACGGTTCCTTGTCGAGCGCGCCGGCACGGCCACGCACGCGAGGCGCATCCCGCCGGCTGCCCAGCCGGCTCTCCGGTTCCGGTTCCACGATGAAGAATCGCCGGGGATAGATCGTAGCGCCGTCCCGAAACCGCGCACGGTACGGCGACACGGCCACCAAGGTGCGTGCCCGCGGCCAGCGAACCCGGCTATGCGTCAGGGCCTGCGTCGCTTGCGCGTCGTCCACGTCTCGCCCGGGCAGCCGGCCTTCCCACCGATCCACCTCCGCCGGAAGCGGCCCGGCCGCCTCGCGCCGGCCGAACAGCACCGAGGTGCTGGTGGTGCTGCTCCCGGATTGCGCCCCGAAGATCGGCCAGACCTTTTCGAGTGACCAGCCGCCAGTGACCCGCACCTCGATCTCCGGGCCGAGACGCCCCTCCCGTAGCTTCGCGAACACCGGGGCGTTCAGCGCCGCATAGGGCAGCACGAAGGCGATCCGCCCTCCCGGACGAAGATAACGTTCGGCCCCGCGCGCCCAGAACAGTGCACAGACATCCTGCTGCGTCGCCAGGTGGCCGCCGACCCAGAGATCGTACTGCTGCAACGCTTCGCGCAACCGGTCTTTCATCCCCGGGCTGAGATGGCGATAGACGGTCCAGGGCGGGTTGCCGACCAATACGTTGGCGCGCTGCTCCGGCCGCGACAGCCAGACCGGCCGTACCAGATTGCGGAACACAAAGGTCCAGATGCCGTTTCGTCCCGCGCGGTAGAGCGCCTGCAAGCGGGCGAACGTGGCCGCGAGCGCATCGGCGTCCGCCGCTGCCGCGCCTTCGATGCGCCGCAAAGAAAGGCCGACCGCCTCCGGCGTCGCGCCCTCCGCGATTCCCTGGTGCAGCGTGTCCAGCCCCTGCTCGAAGGCGGCCTGATCTTCCGCGAAGCCGGCCGGAATCTGCAACGGCGTGTCGCCGGGCACCTCGACGAGAACATCGGCGCTGTCAACGTAACGGCGGAGGTTCCATTGCAGGGCGTCACCGAGGAAAACCGGCACCGTGAGCTTCGCTTCCCGCTCCTCGGTGAGACTCCCGAGCCCCAGCAGCCACGTCACGCGCGCAAGTGTCACGGCCACGGGGTGCACATCGAGGCCCCGCACATTCTCCTGACACGCCTCGAGAATCCGCGGCCCCGGCCATCCGGCCGCGCGGCCGGCCGCGATCAGCCGGCGCAGGGCGTGAAACAGGAACGTCCCCGAGCCGCACGCCGGGTCGAGCACGCGCTCCGTGAGCGGCGCATCCACGGCAGCCGCAACGATGCGTGATGCGAGCCAATCGGGCGTGTAGTACTCGCCGAGATCGTGGCGCTGGTCCGGATCGACCAGGCTTTCATAAAGGACCTTCAGCACATCGGCTTCTACGTCGCGGAGGCGAAACCGCGCGGTTTGCAGCGCCACGTGGCGCACCAGTTCGGCCCCGGCCGGCCGCCTGAGCGGCCAGTCGAAGAAATCCGCCTCGACGCCGCCGATAATGCCCTCGTCCGCCAGCGCCTGTCCCGAGAGCAGCGCCACCGGGTCCTGCACCGAAAGATCGAGCACGCGCGCGGCGATCGCCTTCACCACGATCGTGAGGTAGGTGTGCTGGAGGAACAGCGATTCCTCGCCCACGTCTTCGCCGTAGGCCTCGCGCAACAACCCGTTCCAAAGGTCATGCTTCAGGCGGACCTCCGGGTTGCCCCGAAGCTCGGCCCAAAGAGACTCCAGCGCCATGCGGGCCGTGCCGAAGGTGACGCTGCCGCGCCCAAACGCCTGCGCCACCACGCGCGGCTCCGGCA
>JBOHMK010000302.1:0-2409 GCA_050730115.1 Acetobacteraceae bacterium | reverse complement strand
GGTCTCGGACTTGCCCTGTTCGAGGAAGGGCTGGCCGAGGAGGCCGCGAAGGAATACCGGACGGCGATCGCGCTCGATCCGAAATCAGCACTCGCGCACAACAATCTCGGCTATTTTTTCCTCGATCGAGGGAATCCGGACGCGGCCGCCCCCGAGTTTCGCGAGGCGATCCGTCTCGATCCCCGCATCGCGAGTGCGCATTATGGACTTGCGCTGGCACTGCTCGGAACGCTCTCGCCGGCGATGCCGGCGAGCGCGCGTCTGAGCCTGTTGAACGCGGCCTGCCGGGAGTTGAACTCGGACGTCACGCTGGCGCCAGGGGATCGCAAAGCGGAGGCGGAGATCCATTCCATGGATCGGCTGCTGCCGTCCGGCCAACGCTGCCTGCCGCCCTGATCAGGGGCGTCTCCAGCGTCGTCAGGGCGGACTATTCTGTTTTCCCGAGGGGATTCACGCGGCCGCCGTGTCCGATCGCGATCGCTCCGCGATGCCGTCAAATGCCATATTGATCTAGAGCACGTTCAGCCTGGCTGAACGCGCTCCACGTTTGATTTCTCGAGCAATTTCATCACCCTGACCGGCATCTGGCGATTCCAGTCAGGGTGATATTGCTCTAGGCGCGGCGGGCGAAGGGCTCGAGATCGGCGGTGATCGCCGGAATGTCGGCGGCCGCGGTACTCATCGTCGTCAGGATCTGCTCGGCACGACCGCGAGCATCGAACAGATAGACTGCCGAAGTGTGGCTGATCTTTGAAATCGGGTCGGGCGCGTCGGCGCTGGTTGGTGCGTGGTAGCCGACTGCGTAGCGGTGGGCGAGGCGGGCGAGTTCCTCGGGCGTGCCGCGAAGACCGTCGATCTCGGGCGGGGAGCCGAACTTGGCGAGATACGTCTTGAGGCGGGGCAGCGTGTCGTAGTCGAGATCGATGGTGACGAAGAGCACGCGCATGCGGCTGGCGAGCGAGCCCATCTGGTGCAGAATCCGCGCGCCATTCTGCATCGTGAGGGGGCAGATGTCCGGGCAACGGGTGAAGCCGAAATAGAGAATGACGACCTTGTCGCGATAATCGGCGGCGGTGACGGTTTTGCCGTCGGACGAACGCTGCATGGTGAAGGCAAGGTTGGGGAAGGCGCCGGCGACGCCGACGGCCGGCGAGGGGGCGGCGCGGGCGAGGTGCGGCAATGCGAGTGTCGAGGCAGCCCCGGCGGCGATGAGGGCGCGGCGGGAAAGAAGTGGGGACGCTTTCATGGCGAGGACATATGCACCTTGGATGGCGGCCGGCAAGGGTCGCCCACTCCTTGAGCGTTCGCGTTCCGTTGGCGAGGCATTCGAGCCGGGGAGGAGACAGACCTTCCGTCGAACGTTAGTCTTCCCCGTTTCATCGAGGAGCTTCTGATGAAACTCGGTGCGGCACTGCCTCTGATCGACATCGGCGGTGAGCCGGCCGCCGTGCGTCAGTTCGCCGAAGCGGCGGAAGAAGCCGGTTACGATCATCTCGCGGCGCCGGACCATGTCCTCGGGGTGAATGTCGCCAACCGCCCGGACTGGGGGGATCGCAACACCTCGGCCGATCTGTTTCACGATCCGTTCGTGCTGTTCGGGTTTCTGAGCAGTTGCACGAGCCGGATTGGCTTCGCAACGGAAGTGCTGATCCTGCCGCAGCGGCAGACTGCCCTGGTTGCCAAGCAGGCGGCCTCGCTCGAGGTGCTCTCGGGCGGGCGCTTCCGCCTCGGCATCGGGCTCGGCTGGAACGAAGTCGAGTTCGTTGCCCTGAACGAGGAGTTCCATGATCGCGGCAAGCGGTCCGAAGAGCAGGTCGCGGTCATGCAGGCGCTCTGGGCCGAGCCGCATGTCAGCTTCGCGGGGCGGTGGCACACGATCGACGATGCCGGCATCAACCCGCTGCCGCCGGGGCGGCGCGTGCCGATCTGGTTCGGCGGGCATCAGGATGTGACGCTCAAGCGCATCGCCAAGTGGGGCGAAGGCTGGATCATGCTCGCCTATCCGCCGGATCAGACGGCGCAGGCAGAGTTCACGAAGCTCCGCCGCTATGCGGAGGCGGGGGGGCGTGATCCGAATGGGATCGGGATCGAGGTCTGGGTCTCGACCGGGGAGGGCAACGAGCGAGACTGGCGGGCCGAGTTCAGCTTCTGGAAAGCGGCGGGCGTCAGCCATGTGACGCTCAACAACGCCTATGGCCGGAACCATCACCGGCGCATCGCCGCGCGCACGCTTTCGGCGCACCTCGAGGCGCTCAGGCGCTACCGCAACGCGATCGGCGATCTGCTATAGAAGGGATTCCAAAGGCCAGCCTTTGGCGGGGTGCGGGGCAGAGCCCCGCATATCAGCCCATTGTCTGGGTGGCTGTGGGCTCGATCTCGAATGTCACGCGCACTTCCCCGGGCTGCGTG
>JBOHMK010000301.1:0-3560 GCA_050730115.1 Acetobacteraceae bacterium | reverse complement strand
AACCACGCCGAGTCGTGTCAATGGTTAAATGGGTTTGGAGCCTAGAGAGGCAGAGGGGTCGGGGGTGAGGGAGCCCTCCGCCCCATTCGCCGGCCCAGACCCGCTAGCTCCGATAGCTGCCGTTGATGTCGATATAGCGGTGCGTCAGATCGCAGGTGATTACCCGCGCCTGACCCCGTCCGAGCCCGAGATCGACCGCAATCCTGACCTCCCGGCCCCGCATGCGGCTCGCCACCGCCGCCCCGTCATAGCCCTCAACCACGCTTCCCGCCCGCGCGACAGTCACCCCGCCGAGCGCAATCGAAAGCCGGTCACGCTCCGCCGGTTCGCCCGCCTTGCCGACCGCCATCACGATCCGTCCCCAGTTGCCGTCCGCCCCTGCGATCGCGGTCTTGACCAGCGGCGAGTTCGCAATCGAGAGCCCGACCCGCCGGGCCGAGCGGGCGGAAACCGCGCCGGAAACATCGATCGTCACCAGCTTCTCCGCTCCCTCGCCGTCTCTGACGATCGCCAGCGCCAGCTCCTCGAGCACGGCAAAGAGCGCCTTCCGGAACTCGCGGAGCGTCGCCCCGCCCGCGGCCGGCACGCGCGGATGCGGCGTCTGCCCGGTCGCGAACAGCAGCAACGTGTCGGAAGTCGAGGTATCGGAATCGACGCTGATCGTATTGAAGCTCCGCGCATTGCCCGCCGCCAGCAGCCGTTGCAACGCCATCGCCGGAATTTTCGCATCGGTGAATACGAACGCGAGCATCGTTGCCATGTCGGGCGCGATCATCCCGCTCCCTTTGGCAATCCCGCTGATCCGAACCTCCGTTCCGCCGATCTCCGCGGTCCGCGTTGCCCCCTTGGGAAAGGTGTCGGTCGTCATCATCGCCCGCGCCGCCGCTTCGAACCCGTCCTCCGAAAGCCCTTCGTGAAGCGCTGGCAACGCCGCCGTCAGCCGCTCATGCGCCAACACTTCCCCAATCACCCCGGTCGAGGCGACGAATACCTGCCTCGCCGGGCAGCCGATCAGGCCAGCCGCGGCCGCAGCACTCGCCGCGACCGCTTCCCGCCCGGCCCGCCCGGTGAAGACATTGGCATTGCCCGAATTCACCACCAGCGCCCGCGCCCGGCCGCCGCGAAGCGCCGCGCGGCACCAATCCACCGGCGCTCCCGGGCAGCGATTCCGCGTGAAGACCCCGCCGACGGTCGTGCCGGGCGCCAACTCGGCGAGCATCAGGTCCGGGCGGTCCCGATAGCGGATGCCGGCCGCCCCGGCAGCGAGCCGCACGCCCGCCACCGGCGGCAGTTCGGGAAACGCGACGGCAAGCGGGGAGACAGCCAGCGGGGAGACGGATGACATTGGGCGCTCCGGGTGAAAAATCCGCAATTTCGGATCGGCAGATTTTGCGCCGCGCGCCGCGCCCGGACAAGAACGCAGAAACAAGAACGCCAGGGCAAGGACGCGCGGGCAAGGACGCGTCCGCTCGCCTGTGCGCGCGTTACCTTCACGCGTTGCCGTCGCGCGTTGACCGCCCCGTGGGCGAGCCCTATCTCGTGCAGAGCCGGGAGGCCACCGCGACCTCACCGCCAGTTGCGAAGGGTCCCCATGCTTTCCGCCATCGCCCGCAAGGTCTTCGGCACCGCCAACGAGCGGGCGCTGCGCGCCTATCGCCACCGTGTGCCGGAGATCAATGCGCTCGAGCCGGCCATCGCCGCCCTTTCGGATTCCGATCTCGCCGCCAAGACCGTCGAGTTCCGGGGCAAGCTCGCCCAGGGCGCCACTCTCGAAACCCTGCTCCCTGACGCCTTCGCGGTGGTCAGGGAGGCCGCCAAACGTACCCTCGGCATGCGCCCCTTCGATGTCCAGCTCATCGGCGGCATGGTCCTGCACGAAGGCAAGATCGCCGAGATGAAAACCGGCGAAGGCAAGACCCTGGTCGCCGCCCTCCCGGTCTATCTCAACGCGCTCGCCGGTAAGGGTGTCCACGTCGTCACCGTGAACGACTATCTCGCCCGCCGCGACGCCGAGTGGATGGGCGCCATCTACCAGTTCCTCGGCATGCGCGTCGGCGTCATCGTCCACGGCCAGGAGGATATTCAGAAGCGCGCCGCCTACGCCGCCGACGTCACCTACGGCACCAACAACGAGTTCGGCTTCGACTATCTCCGCGACAACATGAAATTCCGCCTCGAAGACATGGTGCAGCGGGAATTCGACTACGCGATCGTGGACGAGGTGGACAGCATCCTGATCGACGAGGCGCGCACCCCGCTCATCATCTCCGGCCCCACCGAAGATTCGTCCGAGCTCTACCGCCGGGTGGACCGCGTCGTCGCCGAACTCGTGAAGGACCCCGACACTTACGAGAAGGACGAGAAGTTCCGCACCGCCTCGCTGACCGAGCCGGGCTCCGAGCGCGTCGAGGAGATGCTGAAAGAAGCGGGCCTGATCGAGGAGGGCAATCTCTACGACATCTTCAACGTCTCCGTCCTCCACCACGTCACGCAAAGCCTTCGCGCCCACGTCCTCTTCGCCCGCGATACCGACTACATCGTCCGCCAGGACAAGGTGCTGATCATCGACGAATTCACCGGCCGGATGATGGAAGGAAGGCGCTACTCCGAAGGCCTGCATCAGGCGCTCGAGGCCAAGGAATCCGTGACCGTCGAGGCCGAGAACCAGACCCTCGCCTCGATTACCTTCCAGAACTATTTCCGCCTCTACCCCAAGCTCTCCGGCATGACCGGCACGGCGATCACCGAGGCCGACGAATTCGCCGAGATCTACAAGCTCGACTCCGTCGAGGTCCCGACCAACGAACCCGTCATCCGCAATGACGAGGATGATGAGGTCTATCGCACCACGGACGAGAAGAACCGCGCCGTAGTGGCGCTGATCGAGGACTCGATGAAGCGCGGCCAGCCGGTTCTGGTCGGCACCGTCAGCATCGAGAAAAGCGAGCACCTGAGCGGCCTTCTGAAAAAGAAGAAGGTCCCGCACAATGTGCTGAACGCCCGCTTCCACGAGCAGGAAGCGGCGATCATCGCCGAGGCCGGTGCCCCCGGCACCATCACCATCGCCACCAACATGGCCGGCCGCGGCACCGACATCCAGCTCGGCGGCAATCTCGCCATGCGCCTCAAGAACGAACTCACCGACCTCGAGGACGAGGTAGCGCGTGAGGCGCGCGCGTCGGAAATCCGCGCCGAGGTCTCCCACGCCAGCGAGGTCGTCAAGAGATCAGGCGGCCTGTTCGTCATCGGCACCGAGCGCCACGAAAGCCGCCGCATCGACAACCAGCTCCGCGGCCGCTCCGGCCGTCAGGGTGACCCTGGCCGCTCGCGCTTCTTCCTCTCCCTCGAAGACGACCTGATGCGCATCTTCGGTTCGGACCGGCTCGACAGCATGCTGCAGCGGCTCGGCCTGAAAGAGGGCGAGGCCATCATCCACCCCTGGATCAACAAGGCGCTGGAAAAGGCCCAGCAGAAGGTCGAGGCGCGCAATTTCGACATCCGCAAGAACCTCCTGAAATTCGACAACGTGCAGAACGACCAGCGCAAGGTGATCTTCGACC
>JBOHMK010000300.1:0-3291 GCA_050730115.1 Acetobacteraceae bacterium | reverse complement strand
GCCTCGATTCGCTGAAGCGGCTGGGCGCGGTGCTGATCCAGAGCCTGCAGTACGGGACGCCGCTCACCCGTGCGCTCCGCGTGCTGTCCGCGGAGATGCGCGAAGAGATGCTGACCCGCTTCGAAGCGAGGGCGGCGCGCCTGCCGGTGCTTCTGACCGTGCCCATGATCGTCTTCATCCTGCCCTGCGTGTTCATGATCGTGGGCGGACCGGCGATGCTCAACATTCTGCATGCGTTCCATCACCACTGAGGATTGGCAAAATGCGAATCCTGTTCATCGTTGCCGTACTCGCCCTCGCTTCCTGCGCAGCCCAACCCGAGGTCTCGGGCGGCCCGATCGGCAGCCGGCTCAAGGTTGCCGATGCGGCGCTTGCGGGAGGGGATCCCGATCTTGCATTGCACGTCGCTGACGCGGTGCTGGCACACGATCCGACCAACGTCGCAGCACTCCTCAAGGAAGGCGATGCCCTGGCCGCGCTCGGCCGCAATGACCAGGCAGCGCTCAGCTTTCAGCACGCGCTTGCTCTCAAGCCCCGCTCTCTCGAGGCGCGCATCGGCCTCGGGCGGCTCCGCCTGAAGTCCGATCCGGCAGAGGCGGAGCGGCTTTTTGCCGAAGTGGTCGCGGCACGTCCGAACGACGTCAAGGCGCTCGATGACCGCGGGATCGCGCTCGACCTCGAGGGTCAGCACGAAGCGGCCCAGGCCTCCTACCGCGCCGCCCTCGGCGTGCAACCGGATGACACCGCGGCGGAGGTCAATCTGGCACTCTCTCTGGCTCTCGCCGGCCACGCCAAGCAGGCGGTCGGCATGCTGCAACCGCTGGCGCAATCCGGAAGTGCGAGCCGGCGGATCCAGGATGACCTCGCCGTGGCGCTCGCGATGAGCGGGGAGACAGAGGCGGCCAAGCAGGTCCTTGCCCCCGAACTCGACCAAAGCCAGATCGCGTCGGCGATCGCCGGCTACCAGGCGTTGCAGCCCGACCCCTGACGTCCAACCGCTGACTGCGGATCGGCCGCGGGCCGATAGCCCGCGATCGCCGGAGGCGTGGGATCGCCGGGGCAAACAAGCTCCGAGACCCGTGCCGGGCTGAACAGCAAGTCCGACGCGCGTCTCGGCGCACGGGGTTTGACAGCCGGCCGAACGCCAGCCGAGTATGGGGTTTGCCCCGCAGCAAGGGTTCTACATGCCGGGGTGGTAACAGCCGGAAGGAGCTGATCGCCGGATGATCCCTGCACTGATGCCGACCTACAAACGCGCCGATCTCGCCTTCGAGCGGGGCGAAGGCGCGTGGCTGGTGACGGGGGACGGCCGACGATTCCTTGACTTCGGCGCCGGGATCGCGACCTCTTCGCTCGGGCATGGACATCCGCGCGTGGTTGCAGCGATCGCCGCGCAGGCGGCGAAGGTGATGCATGTTTCCAACCTCTATCGGATTCCGGAAGCGGAACGCCTGGCGAACCGCCTGGTCGCGGCAACGTTTGCGGATTCGGTTTTCTTCTGCAACTCGGGCGCCGAAGCGAACGAGGGCATGATCAAACTCATGCGCCGGACGATGGCCGAGGAAGGTCACCCCGAGCGCTTCCGCATGATCTGCTTCGAGGGTGCATTTCACGGTCGCACGCTCGCCATGCTGGCAGCGACCGGAAATCCCAAATACCTCCAGGGGTACGGCCCGCCGGTTGAAGGCTTCGACCACGTTCCGTTCAACTATCTCAATGCGCTGCGCGCGGCGATCGGGCCCGAGACCGCGGGAATTCTGATCGAACCGGTGCAGGGAGAAGGGGGAATTCGCCCGGCAAGTCTGCAGTTCCTGCGTGATCTCCGGGCGGCTTGCGACGAATTCGGCCTGTTGCTTGGGCTCGACGAGATCCAGTGCGGCATGGGCCGAACCGGCAAGCTGTTCGCCCATGAATGGGCCGGCATCACGCCCGATGTGATCTCGGTTGCGAAGGGGATCGCGGGCGGCTTCCCGATGGGTGCGATTCTGGCCAGGGAACGCCTGGCGAAGCACATGACCCCCGGCACGCACGGCAGCACTTTCGGCGGCAACCCGCTGGCATGCGCGGCGGCGAATGCGGTGCTCGACGTCATGCTCGCGCCAGGGTTCCTTGCCGAGGTCGATGGTGTTGGACGGACGCTCTGGCACAACCTTGAGGGGCTGGTCCGGGAGTACCCGGACGTGTTCTCGGAGGTGCGCGGCGCTGGCCTGATCCTCGGCCTGAAATGTGTCCCGCCGCAGGCTGAAGTCGCAGCCGCGTGCCTGGCCGAAGGGTTGCTTACCGTCAACGCGGGCGACAACGTACTCCGCCTGGTACCGCCCTTGATCGTGCGTGACGCGGAGTGTGAAGCGGCGGTCGAGATGCTGGGGCGCGCCGCCAGGCGATGCCTTCCATCGAGCGCGAAGCTGGCGGCGAAATGAGCGGGGCGCTCAAGCGGGCGTCGGCGGAGCCGGAGAATCCGGCAGTGCCGCCGCCAAGGCATTTCCTGGAGCTGCGCGACTTCGATACGCCGACGCTGCGGCAGATCCTGGAGATCTCAAGCGGCTTCAAGCAAGCGGGCGGGGTCACCTCGCGCCCGCTTGCGGGCCGGACGCTGGTGATGATCTTCGAAAAGCCGTCGACGCGGACGCGAGTGAGCTTCGAGGTTGCGATGCGCCAGCTCGGCGGCGAAGTGATCGCGCTTTCTGGCGATGAGATGCAACTCGGCCGCGGGGAGACGGTGGCGGATACCGCACGGGTGCTGTCGCGCTACGTGGATGCGATCCTGATGCGCACCGATCGGGCCGAAAAGCTCGCCGAGATGGCGGCGTATGCGACGGTACCGGTTATCAATGGTCTGACGGAGGCTTCGCATCCGTGCCAACTGATGGGCGACGTGATGACCTTCGAGGAGCATCGCGGCCCGATAGGAGGTGAGATCGTGGCATGGTCGGGCGACGGCAACAACGTCGCGCGATCCTGGATCGAGGCGGCAGCGCGATTCCATTTCACACTCCGTCTGGCGACGCCTGATCTGCTACGCCCGCCGCAGGAACTGCTCGACTGGGCACGCGGCGCCGGGGCCCGGATTGAGCTGACCGCCTCCCCGGAGGAGGCGGTGGCCGGGGCGCGGTGCGTGGTCACCGATACCTGGGTCAGCATGTCGGACGACCCGAACGAGCGACGGCACAATCTGCTCGCGCCCTACCGAGTGACGGAACGGCTGATGGCGCACGCCGCGCCGGATGCGATCTTCATGCACTGCCTGCCCGCGCATCGCGGCGAGGAAGTGGACGCGGCGGTGATCGACGG
>JBOHMK010000299.1:0-4049 GCA_050730115.1 Acetobacteraceae bacterium | reverse complement strand
CGCGTCCAGACCAGCTTGACCGGCCGACCTACCGCTTTGCTCGCCATGATCGCCTGAGCGAGTTCGTCATTGGTGCCGCGCCGGCCGAAACCGCCGCCGAGGTAGCAGTTGTGAATGTGGATCTGCCGGGGTGGCAGCCCGCTCGCATGGGCGGCCATGGTCAAGGCGGCGTCCGGGTTCTGGGTACCAAGCCAGACATCGACCCGATCCGCCTGCACGTCCGCCGTGCAGTTGAGCGGCTCCATGGCGGCGTGCGCGAGATAGGGCACCTCGTACAGCGCCTCGAGGCACGTCGGTTGGGCGGCGAGCGCCGATTGGGCGTCCCCGCGGCTGAGTGCGGTCGCCGTCGGTCCGCCGACTGCCGCGCGGTATCTGCGGCGGAGTTCCGCCGTTTCCAGTTCCCGAGCCCCGGCGCTCCAGGCGACCGGCAGAGCCTCCGCCGCCAGCCTGGCGCGCCAGAAGCTGTCGGCGACGACTGCAAGCCCACCCGGAACCGGAACCACCGCCTTGATTCCGCGGCGCGAGAGCACGAGAGCCTGGTCCCACCCGAGTGCCCGGGCCGCGAGCACCGGCGGGCGAACCAGCGCCGCGTAAAGCATCCCGGGAAGGCGCGTATCAATGCCGAACCGCGCCGCGCCAGTGACCTTCACCGGCGTATCGAGACGCGCGAGCGGCCGGCCGATCAGACGATATTCCGACGGCCGTTTGATTCGCGGCTCACGCACCAGGCGAATGCTTGCGGCACGCGCGGCCAGCGCTGCGAAACGGATGCTCCGGCCGCTCTCAGGCTCGATCACCGCGCCGCTCTCGACGGTCAGGCGCGAGGCTGGCAGGTGCCAGGTTTCGGCCGCGGCGGCGATCAGACGGGTGCGGGCGGAGGCGCCGATGCGTTGCAGCGCGAAATGCAACCCACGCACCGAACTGCTGCCACCGGTTGCCATGCGGCCGTAGAGCTGTGGCCGGCCCCAGTTCGCGTTGGCGGAGGCATATTCGACCCGGATCGCAGGCCACGGGGCACCCAGTTCTTCGGCCACGATCATCGCCAGCGCGGTCAGCACCCCCTGCCCCATCTCGGACTTCGGCACCCTGACCAGCACCGATTCGTCCGGCTCGATGATCAGCCAGGCGCCGAGCGCGATGCCGGCAATGCGTGCGGCCGAAATCTCGGGCGGCGCCTCATCGGCATAGCGGGCAGCGCGCACGCCGCGGCCGAAGCCAACGGCAAGCCCGCCCGAGGCCGTCAGCAGAACCAGAAGCAGGCGGCGACGCGGCAGCGGGACGAGGGCCATGGCGGTTTCTTCAGCCGCCTGCCAGCGCCGCGGCGCGATGGATCGCGGCGCGGATCCGCGGATAGCTGCCGCAGCGGCAGATGTTGGTGATCGCAGCGTCGATCTCGGCGTCAGAAGGTGCCGGCTTCTTCGCGAGCAGCGAGACCGCGGCGAGGATCTGTCCGGACTGGCAATAGCCGCATTGCGGCACATCGTGCTCGATCCAGGCGCGCTGCACCGGGTGGGAGCCATCCGGCGAGAGGCCCTCGATCGTCGTGAACTGGCAGCCGCCGACCGCGCCGAGCGGCACCTGGCAGGAGCGGATTGCCACGCCATCCATCAGCACGGTGCAGGCGCCGCATTGGCCGATCCCGCAGCCGAACTTCGTTCCAGTCAGGCCAAGCTCGTCGCGCAACACCCAGAGCAGAGGCATTTCCGGCTCGAGATCGAGGCTGAACCTGCGGCCATTAACGTGAAGGTCCACCATGCTCGCCTCCGCAACGCCGGGATCGTCGGGGAAAATGCCTGGCGTCTCCATCGTAGTCCGGGACGGGTGCGCCCGATATGATGGATTATCGCGATTTATTCGCGGCGCCCACTGCTGCCTGGCGGGGCCCGATCGTCGGCGATCGCGCGCACGCCCCCGGGACGAAGGATGCGGACATGCAGCCGCTCGCTTTCGACGATCCCCCGCTGCTCCCAGGCACTGAGAATGCGGCTCACGGTGTGCAGTGTGGTGCCGGTCAGCTCGGCGATATCCTGGCGCGAAATCGGAAAATCGATTTCCCCGCCGGGGGCGCCCGCCTTCGGGGCCGAGGCCAGATCGAGGATCGCGCGGGCGAGCCGCCGCTCGACCCGTTCCGTCGCCAGCTCCCGATAACGGTCCTGCATGTCGCGCACCCGCGCGCCGATGATCGCGAGCGCGTTGGCCAGGATCACCGGATGCGCGGCCGTGAGTCGCCTGGTTTCCTCGCGGCTCCAACGCGCCGCGCTGGCATCGAGGACCGCGAGCGCGGTCGCCGGCCATGGACCGCCCGCGAACAGCGGCACCGCTCCGAACACTTCGCCAGGCGCAATGTAGCGGAGCGTCACCTGGTGGCCCTCGGCGGTGACCTGGACAATTCGCACGCGTCCCTCGACCAGGAGGAAGAAGGCCGCGGCAGGATCGCCCTCGGCGAAGAACTCGGCCCCGGCAGGACGAGTGACAAGGTGGGCCGCGGCGGCGATCCGCCGCAACTCCTCTGCCTCCAGCCCGGCGAACAGCCGCGCTCTGGCAAACAGGCGCTCGTCGATCGGGCGAGCCATCCGCTCGAGGCTCCTCTCATGGTCCCGGATCAAAACCAGCGCAGGCCCGGCTGCAGCATGCGCCCGCGGGAAGTCCAAAACCTGCGTGATCACGACTCTTGTGACCGAGAACGGCCCAGCCCGCAACGTACAGCCCGCAACGTCCAGCCTGCAACCTCCGGGCTGCACGTTCATGGACCGCATCGAAGCCCGCGCCGTCATCGAACCCCGCGCCGTCATCGCGAGGAGCAACGCGCGCGACGCGCGCGGCGCGACGTGGCGATCCAGATCCCGCCGGAGCCGCTCCCCAGGCGCGCGATAGGAGTCGCATCACGGAAACGCTCCACTACTCAACCGTGATCGCAAAGGCCGCCGCCGGGACTGTCCGGGCCAGGCCCGCGCCAATCGTTACGATCTGACAGCGAGCTGCTTCAGGCCTCGGCGAGGAGACGCTCACCCTTGCCGAGCATGACGCCGCGCGAGACCGCGATGCCGAGCTCGAGGCTCTGGGCGACACTCCCGGCACGCTCGATGAAGAGCCGGGCCGCCGCGGGCGGGCAGAGCTCTTTCGCCGTCTCCCCCCAGAGAGCGAGCCAGCGGTCGAAATGCCGGGCGTCGACCGGCAGCGGCTGATGCACCGCCATCGGTTGGCCGTGATAGCGGCCGCTCATCAGCGCCACCGAGGACCAGAACGCACGCATCTTCTGCAAATGCAGCGGCCAGTCGGCGATGCGGGCCTCGAATACCGGCCCGATCAGCGGATCGGTGCGCACGCGCTCATAGAAACCATCCACCAGCCGCCCGATCATCACGTCGTCGATGCCGGTCTCGGCCTGGATCTTTGCGGCAAAGAGAGCGCGGCGCGCGGCGGCGGATGCGGCGTCGGTGGACATGAGGGCGCAGCCTGCTTTCCGTGAGGGCCAGGAAAAGAGATATCTGGAATGCCACCCGGGCCGCCGCAAGAGGGCCTGCGGGGCGTCCTGGCGCGGCATCCGCTCAGGTGCGGCCTTGTTGTTCCGGAGCAAAGACCGCCTGCTGACACCCTCCTACCGTAGCGCTCTTTCAGGGGGTCGGGAGCCTGCCCTATGACCTATGTCGTGACCGAGAATTGCATTCGCTGCAAATTCATGGACTGCGTCGAGGTGTGTCCGGTCGATTGCTTCTACGCCGGGGAGAACATGCTGGTGATCCATCCCGACGAGTGCATCGACTGCGGCGTGTGCGAGCCGGAATGCCCCGCCGAGGCGATCGTGCCGGACACCGACGCCCGCGCGCCCGCGTGGCTGGAACTGAACCGCACCTATGCCGGCGTCTGGCCCAACATGACGCACAAGGAAGAGCCGCCCGCCGATGCCGATGCGTGGAAGGATGTTGCCGACAAGCGCAGCCTGTTCAGCGCCGAACCTCACAAGGGTGGATGAGGGCAGGGCGCGCATGGCCACCGTCCTCGCCACTACCTGCCGCGCCCGCGTCGCGACCGTGCTCGGGGTCGGGTTC
>JBOHMK010000298.1:0-2126 GCA_050730115.1 Acetobacteraceae bacterium | reverse complement strand
TCTACCTGCCGTTCCTGGTGATCGACATGGTGGTCTCGAGCGTGCTGATGAGCCTTGGAATGATGATGCTGCCGCCGACGGCGGTATCGCTGCCGTTCAAGCTGGTGTTCTTCGTGTTGGTCGATGGCTGGCGGCTGGTGGCCGGAAGCCTCGTGCAGAGCTTCGTTCCGCCGCACCCTTGAATGATCAGAGAGCAGCGTGGCGGGACGGCCGGCCACGTGATGCGCCTTCCTGGAAAGAAACAACCCGTCACTCAGCGGTCATCGCGGGGCGCTGAGCGCCGTGGCGATCCAGAGAGGCCGCTCGGTGCCTGACGGCTGGATCGCCACGCCGCCAAGCGGCGGCTCGCGACGACAATGAATATTGCCCGAGTTTCACGCCCGGCGGATCGGCAACGCCGGTGGGGAACCGGGGGCAACGGCGGCGAGCCGTCAGACCCAACCGAGTTCCTTCACTGCCAAACCGGAATTCCAGATCTTGATCATGTGGCTGATATTATCGCCGGCGAACTGCATCACATAGACATAGTCTGTCTGCATGCTTTTCCCCGTCGGCGGGCACGGGCCGCCGGGGCCGGTATGGGTACCCGAGAAGATGGCGTAGGCGGCAACGTTGTGGCGTTCAGCGTCGGTCGCGAAGGATTTCACTTCGTAGCGCCCGTCCGGCAGAACCGACATCATGCCTTGCATCCAGTCGGTGTATTGCGCGAGCGTGGTGATGCCCGCGAGCGGCTCGGCCTGGGCGGCGAAGCTGGCGTCAGGGGTGCAAAAGGCGCGGCAGGCTTCCCAGCCTTTTCCGGCCTCGCAGGCGGCGAAGAATTCGCGGGCGGTCGTAGTGATCGAAGGCATCGGCCGATCTCCTCATCGCTGGTGGAACAACTCGCTTCCCGAGATGAAGTTATCCGCGGGCGGCGCATGGGATCAATTTTTGCGCGGGTCGAAGCGGTTCTCTCGCGGCGCCGTGGAGCTTGCGGATCAGCGCATCAGGGCGGCGAGACGGCCAACCACCTGAGGCGCCTGCTCCGGGGCAAGGGCGGCGAAGCTCAAGCGAATCGCGGGTGCCGGCGGCTCGGCCGGATACCAGTGCCGGCCTGGGCTGATGAGAATGCCGGCGCGCGCGGCGCGCTCGGCGAGTGCCAGATCGGAGACGCCATCCGGAAGCCGGACCCAGAGATGCAATCCGCCTGCCGGTGGCTCGGTCAGAGAGCCAGGGCCGAGCGCGGTGCGCAGGGCATCGACAAGAGCATCCCGGCGCTGGCGGAGTTGGGCGCGGAGGCGGCGCAAATGCCTGGGCCAGGCAGGGGCGGTCAGCAACTGCACGGCGGTCTCCTGGAGGATGCCGGGGACGAAGAAATCATCCGTCAGGCGGGCCGCACGCAGCCGCTCGAGCGCCGGCCCGCGGGCCGCGATCGCCCCGATTCGTAAGCCGGGCGCGGCGCATTTGGTGAGAGAGCGCACCAGGATCACGTGCCCCTCGCGATCGAGAGAGGCGAGCGGGAGCGGCGGCGAAGGCGCGTCGAGGGGAAAATCCCGCGCCCAGTCGTCCTCGATCACGAAGGCGCCGGCCCGGCTTGCGATCTCGAGCACTGAGGTGCGGCGCTCCGGTGAAAGCACGGCACCGGTCGGGTTGGCGTAAGTCGGCTGACAATAGAGGAGGCGGGCGCCACTGGCGCGAAACGCGGCCTCGAGCAGGTTGGGGTCGAGACCGTCCTGTTCGATCGGCACCGCGATCGGGCGAAGTCCGGCCGCGCGGGCGGCGGCGAGCGCACCGATATAGGTCGGGCTTTCGACCAGGACCGGCTCGCCCGGGAGGGCGAGGGCGCGGAATGCAACGGCGAGTGCGGTCTGGGTGCCGGGGCAAACGGTGATCTCGTGCGGCCGGAACGCACCGGAGTGGGCTGCGAAAAAGCTGCGGAGTGCGGGCAGCCCTTCCTGCGGCATCCGGCCCCAGACCCCCGGGCGGCGAACCGCGCGCCGCGCCGCGGCGGCGATCAAGGCTCCCGCCTGCAGCTCCTCCGGCAGATAGCCCGCATTGAGCGCGATCACGCCGGAGGTGGGCACCAGCGCGAGCCCGGCCAGGGCTTCGGTGGCGCCGCGCGCGGGGCCGAGGGCGACCGTCTGCCAGGC
>JBOHMK010000297.1:0-10107 GCA_050730115.1 Acetobacteraceae bacterium | reverse complement strand
GGTCTGGAGCGCGAAACCGAAGCGGCGGGCCGCGGCCTCGAGCACCCGAAGCCCTTCCGGCACGGTCTCTTTCCCGATCCCGTCCCCTGGAATGACTGCAATCCGGTAGCGTTTCGTCATGCCACCTGCTCCGCGCCGCTCGCGATCAAGCTGCGGGCCCGAAAGCGGTTCGTCAACCGTGGACGCGAGGCTCGGGACGGCGCTAGCCTCTGCTCGGAGTTTGATCGGGGGATGGCCGATGGCCGGGATCGGGACGAGCGAATGGGACCGCGATACGGCGCTGGCAACGGCCCGCATCCTGCTCGAGATCAAGGCGGTGAACTTCCGCCCCGAGGACCCCTATTTCTTCACCTCCGGCTGGGCCTCGCCCGTCTATATCGACTGCCGGCGCATCATCTATTTTCCCCGCGCCCGCGCCCGCGTCTGCCAGCTTGCGGTCGAGAAGATCGTCCGGCATGTCGGCTTCGAGACGATCGAGGTGGTGGCCGGCGGCGAGACCGCAGGCATTCCGTTTGCCGCCTGGATCGCGGACCGCATGCTCGCCCCGATGGCCTATGTGCGCAAACGCCCGAAGGGGTTCGGGCGCAATGCGCTGATCGAGGGCGATGTCCCCGAGGGCAAGGAGACGCTGCTGGTCGAAGATCTGACCACCGACGGGCAATCAAAGATCCAGTTCGCGATGGCGTTGCGTGGCGCCGGCGCCATCGTCAACCATGCGTTCGTCGTTTTCTTCTATGGCGTCTTCCCGGGCAGCCTGGAGACGCTCCGGGAGATGGGGATCACGCTGCACCATCTCTGCACCTGGTGGGACGTACTCGAGGCCTGCAAGGATCGTCGCTATTTCGCCGCCTCGCAGTTGACCGAGGTCCGGCACTTCCTCGAGGATCCCATCTCCTGGTCGGCGGCGCATGGCGGCGTGGCGAGCGCCGAAGAGGCGGCGGCGCGCAAGGCGGCGAACGCCTGATCAGACCTGCTGCCTCAGATCGCCTCCACCCGTTCCACACCGGGCACGAGCTTCAAGGCCTGAGCAAGCCGTGGCGTGACGCGGAAGCCGCCCGGAAGTGCGATCTCGACCGCCTCGGCGCGGGCGAGCCGGGGCAGCAGGATCACGCGGCCACGACCGCCCGCCTCGTGACCGAGCAGGCTCCGGATCGGCGCGACCGCCTCGATGCGATCGAGCCAGACGCGCAGTCCTTCGCCGGCCTGGGCAGCAGCTTCATCGAGCGGGGCGAGATCGTGGGCGGTGATGCGGAGGCTCTCGCCCTCGAGACGCACATCTGCGGTTGCCAGCAGATTGGCGCCGGCTTCCAGCAGCCCGCGGGTCTTGGCCAGAACCTCGCTGAAGAGCGTGATCTCGAATGTGCCGCCGCCGTCGGACAGCCGGACCCAGGCCATGCGGCTGCCGGTACGGGTGGTGCGTTCCTTGATGGCGATCACGGTGCCGGCAAGCCTGAGGCGCGCAGCGCCGGCAGCCGCCCGCGCCTCGAGCTGATTGCTGGCGACCGCGTCCAAGCGCGCGAGCACGCCCGCATAGGCATCGAGGGGATGGGCGGAGAGGTGAAAGCCGATGGCCTCGGCCTCGTATGCCAGCCGCTCCATCGCCGGCCAGTCGCCGGGCGGCGGCAGTTCCAGCGCTTGCACGGCAGCGCCTCCGAACAGCCCGATCTGGCCGCTGCCGTGCTCCGCCGCCACCACCTGCGAGCGCCGGAGAATCGTTTCGCAGGCGGCAAAAAGCCGCGCCCGGTCCGAATCCAGCGAATCGAACGCGCCCGCCTTGACGAGGTTCTCGAGTTGCATCCGGTTGAGATGCCGCGGATCCACCCGGGAAGCGAAATCGCCGATGTCGGCAAAGGGGCGAATGCCGCGCGCGGCGATGACCGTCTGCATCGCCGCGAGGCCGACCTTCTTCACGGCGGCGAGCGCGTAGCGGATGGCGAGCCCGGCATCGGCGTCGCGTTCGACGGAAAAATCCGCGCCCGAGCGGTTGATGTCCGGCGGCAGGACGGGGATGCCGAGCCGCGCCGCTTCCTGGTGATAGGCGGCGAGCTTGTCGGTATTGGAAATGGCGAGGCTCATGCACGCGGCAAGGAACACGGCCGGATGATTGGCCTTGAGCCAAGCCGTCTGGTAGGCGACCAGCGCGTAGGCGCAGGCGTGGCTCTTGTTGAAGCCATAATCGGCGAAGCGTGCCATCAGGTCAAAGATCTCGCCCGCCTTCTCGGCCGGAATGCCGCGCGCGACCGCGCCTTCGGTGAAGGTCTCGCGCTGACTCTCCATCTCGGAGCGGATCTTCTTGCCCATGGCCCGGCGCAACAGATCGGCCTCACCCAGGCTGTAGCCGGCAAGGAGCTGGGCGATCTGCATCACCTGCTCCTGATAGACCATGATGCCGTAAGTCTCGGCGAGCACCTCGGCGAGCGCCGGATGCGGCAGTTGCCAAGGTTCGCCATGCTTCCTCTGGCAGAACGCCGGAATATTGGCCATCGGCCCGGGCCGATAGAGTGCGTTCGCGGCGATCAGATCCTCGAAGCGGTCAGGCCGCATCTGGCGGAGCACGTCGCGCATGCCCTGGCCTTCGAACTGGAACACCCCGCCGGCATCGCCGCGGCTCAGCATGGCGTAGGTCGCCGGATCGTCGAGCGGCAAGCGATCGAGATCCACCGTGACACCGAGCTCGGCCAGGAAGTCGTGAGCACGCTTCAGCACCGTGAGGGTGGTGAGGCCGAGGAAATCGAACTTGATCAGGCCGGCATGCTCGATGTGTTTCATCGAGTACTGGGTGACCAGAAAATCTGAGCGCGGATCACGATAGAGTGGCACCAGATCGATCAGCGGGCGATCGCCGATCACGACGCCGGCGGCGTGCGTGCTGGCATGCCGGTAAAGCCCTTCGATCCTGAGCGCAATCTCGAACAGGCGGCGGATCTCTTCGTCCGATCGGGCGAGTTCCTTGAGGCGCGGCTCGGTCGAGATGGCCTCTCCGAGGCTGACCGGGTGGGCGGGATTGTTCGGGATGAGCTCGGCCACCTTGTTCACCTGGCCGTAGGGCAGGCCAAGCACGCGCCCGACATCGCGCACCGCGGCGCGCGCCTGGAGCGTGCCGAAGGTGATGATCTGCGCCACCCGGTCGGCGCCGTACTCGGAGCGGACATAGGCGATCACCTCGTCGCGGCGCTCCTGGCAAAAGTCAATGTCGAAATCTGGCATCGACACGCGCTCGGGATTGAGGAAACGCTCGAACAGGAGGCCGAAGCGGATCGGATCGAGGTCGGTGATGGTCAGCGCCCAGGCGACCACCGAGCCGGCGCCCGAGCCGCGCCCTGGTCCGACGGGAATGCCGTGTGATTTCGCCCACTGGACGAAATCCGCGACGATCAGGAAATAGCCGGCGAAGCCCATCCGGGCGATCACGCCGAGCTCGTATCCCAGCCGTTCCTGGTAACGCTCCCGGAGTTTGTTGTCCGCGCCGGCGAGACGGCGCGCGAGGCCGGTATGCGCCATTTCGGCCAGCCGTTCCTCTTCGGAGGCCCCGGATTCGAGTTTCGGGAAGCGCGGCAGCATCGGCTTCCTGGTCTCCGCCATCACTGCCGAACAGGCGGCAATCGCGAGCGTATTGTCGCAGGCATCGGGAAGATCGGCGAACAAGGCGCGCATCATCGGCGCGGGCTTGAACCACTGCTCGGGCGAAGCACGCCGGCGATCCGTCTCGGCGAGCAGCCGGCCCTCGGCGATCGCGAGCAGCGCATCCTGCGCTTCGAACATCGCGGGATCGGCAAACAGGCAGTCGTTGGTCGCGACCAGCGGCAGCCGGCCCGCCTCGGCGAGGCCGATGAGACCCGGCTCGAGGGTCCGCTCGGCCGCCGGCGCGTGGCGGTTCAGCTCGATCGCGATGCGATCTTTGAAGGCCTCATCGAGCGCGGCGAGGAGGTTCCTGGCTTCCGCGTCCTGGCCTTCTGCGAGCAGCCGCGCAAGCGGCCCGGAGGAGCCGCCGGTCAGGAGGAACAGGCCGGCGGCGTGTTCGGCGATCCGCGACCACGGAAGCCTCGGCCCGAGCCCAGGCTCGGTTTCGAGAAAGGAGAGCGAGGAGAGGCGCCGAAGGTTGGCGAAGCCGGTCTCGTCGAGGGCGAGCAGAACCAGTGGCTCCGGGGTGAGCCTCGGATTGGCGGGGCGGGAGAGGCGCACCTCGCAGCCGATGATCGGCTGCACGCCGAGCTCCGATGCTGCCTCGCTGAATTCGAGCGCGCCGAAGAGGTTGCCCGAATCGGTGAGGGCGACCGCAGGCATGCGGGCCTCGGCGGCAAGGGCGGCGACGGCGGCGGACTTGATCGCACCTTCGCTCAGCGAATAGGCGGAATGGACTCTGAGATGCACGAAATCGGCGTGCGCCACGGTCTCTCCTCGATTGTGGCTCGGGCGAATCGACTCAGTCGAGCGGGGCGATCCTACCCCCCGCGAGCGTGACACGGCGATCCATGCGGGCGGCGAGGTCGGGATTATGGGTCGCGATCAGGGCGGCGAGGCCCCCTCCGCGGGCGGCGGCCAGCAATTCCTCGAACACCACCGAGGCGGTGGCGACGTCCAGATTGCCGGTTGGCTCGTCGGCGAGCAACACCGCCGGGCCGTTGGCGAGTGCCCGCGCGATCGCGACCCGCTGCTGCTCGCCGCCGGAGAGGGCGCCCGGCAGATGCCGTGCCCGCGCCTCGAGCCCGAAAGAGGCGAGGAGCGCCATTGCGCGCTCGGAGGCCTCATGCCTCGGGCGGCCGGCGATCAACTGCGGCAGCATCACGTTTTCGATGGCGCTGAACTCCTTCAAGAGATGATGCATCTGGTAGACGAAGCCGATGCGCCTGAGCCGAAGCTCGGTCCGGCCGACGTCCGCCAGGCGGCCGGTGTCCTTGCCCTCGATCAGCACGGTCCCGCCGTCCGGCCGATCGAGCAGGCCGGCGAGATGGAGGAGTGTCGATTTGCCGGCACCGGAAGGTGCGACCAGGGCTACGATCTCGCCCGCCGCGAGTGCGAGGTCGGCGCCGTTGAGCACGCGAAGCGCGCCGGCGCCGCTCCGGTAGGAGCGTTCGAGCCCGCGCAGTGACAGGACCTCACTCATGCCGCAGTGCTTCCACCGGATCGGTCCGGGCGGCACGCCAGCTCGGATAGATGGTGGCAAGGAAGGCGAGCACGAGCGCCATCACGATGACGCGGATCACCTCGCCCCAATCGAGCACCGCGGGAAGCTGCTCGAGGTAATAGACTTCCGGATTGAAGAGATCGGTGCCAGTGAGCCCCTGCAGCCATTGCCGGATCGTTTCGATATGCTGGCAGAAGAGGACGCCGATCACGGTTCCGGCCGCGGTGCCGACGATACCCACGGAGGCACCGCACAGCAGGAAGATGCGCATCACCGCGGCACGGCTGGCGCCGATCGTGCGCAGGACGGCGATGTCGGCGGTCTTGTCCTTCACCATCATGATCAGTGAGGAGACGATATTGAAAGCGGCGACCAGGATGATCAGGGTGAGGATCAGGAACATGACGTTCCGCTCCACCGTCACCGCCGCGAAGAAGCTGTCGTTCGCGTGCTGCCAGTCGATGATGCTGAGGGGGCGGCCGGCGAGCGCGCGGATGATCCTGGGGTCGACGGTGCCGACCGAGTCCGGGTTGGTCAGCGTTACCTGGATCTGGGTCGCGGCATCCGGTTTCTGAAAGAAGAGCTGGGCCGCATCGAGAGGCAGGAAGACGAACGTCGAATCGTACTCGTTCATGCCGACCTGGAAGATCGCCGCGACCCGGTAGGAAAGGATGCGCGGGATGGTTCCGACGACGGTGGTCGCACCTTGTGGTGAGACCAGTGTGATCTGGTCGCCGATGCGAAGCCCGAGCGAGCGGGCGACCCCGCTGCCGATGGCGGCGACATCCGTGCCGGTGAAATCCTTGAGCGTGCCGGCGATGATATGTTGGCTGACGGAGGTGAGAGATTCGAGATCCGGCTTTCGGATGCCGCGGATCAGGCCGCCGATGGCGGCGCCGTGATCGTTGCTGAGCAGCGCCTGACCTTCGACGATCGGAGTGGCCGAGACGACCCCGGGCACGCTGCGGATGATCTTGACGATCGCCGGGTAATCGGTGATCGGGGTCGCGATGCCATAGACGCCGAGATCACCGTTGAGCCCGAGGATGCGGGCCAGGAGTTGCTGACGAAAGCCATTCATCACGCTCATCACGATGATCAGAGTGGCGACGCCAAGCGCGATGCCGATCAACGAGAACGCGGCGATCACCGAGGCGAACCGCTCACCCCGTCGGGCCCGCAGATAGCGGAACGCGACGGCGCGCTCGAAGGTGCCGAACATGCTCAGAGGATCTCGGTGAGTGCCGATTCGACGGAGAGTTCCCGACGCTCGCCGCTGGCCCTGCGCTTGAGCTCCACCTGGCTTCGCGCGGCGGTGCGCGGGCCGACGATGAGTTGCCAGGGATGGCCCATCAGATCGGCGTCCGCGAATTTGACGCCGGGGCGTTCGTCGCGGTCATCGTAGAGCACGGAGGGTGCGAGCCTGGCGTAGAGATCTTCGGCCATCCGTTCGCAGGCCGGGTCGCCCGGCTTGAGATTGAGGATCGCCGCACGGAATGGTGCGACGGCGTCCGGCCAGATGATCCCCGCCTGGTCGTGGAAGGCCTCGATCAAGGCGCCGACGAGGCGGCTCACGCCGATGCCGTAGCTGCCCATCTCGGGTGCTGCGGGACGGCCGTCCGGCGAGGCTACGGTGAAGCCCATCGCGGAGCTGTACTTGGTGCCGAAATAGAAGACGTGCCCGACTTCGATGCCGCGCCCTTCGCGCCTGCGGTCGGCGGCCAGTGCCGCGAAGGCGGCGGCGTCGTGCTTGTCGTCGGTCGCCGCGTAGTGGGTGGTCATCAGGCCGAAGAAGCGATCGAGGTCGGTCGCAGAAAAGATGTTGAAACCGGCTGCCGAGTAATCGATTTCCTCGAACGCGGCGTCGTAATAGACCGCACTTTCCCCGGTCGGTGCGAGGATGATGAACTCATGGCTCATGTTACCGCCGATCGGACCGGATTCGGCCTGCATCGGAATTGCCTTGAGGCCCATGCGGCGAAAGGTGCGCATATAGGAGAGCATCATCCGCCGGTAGCTGACCACTGCCCCGGCATAGTCGAGGTCGAAGCTGTAGGCGTCCTTCATCAGGAACTCGCGCCCGCGCATCACGCCAAAGCGGGGCCTGACCTCGTCACGGAATTTCCACTGGATGTGATAGAGGATCTGCGGCAGAGCGCGGTAGGATCGGACCGACTGACGGAACAGGTCGGTGATCATCTCCTCGTTGGTTGGCCCATAAACGAGATCGCGGTCGTGGCGATCCTTGAGGCGCAGCATCTCCTTGCCATAATCCTCGTAGCGGCCGCTTTCGCGCCAGAGTTCTGCCGGCTGAATGGTCGGCATCAGAAGCTCCTGCGCGCCGGCCGCGTCCTGCTCCTCACGCACAATGCGGGCGACGTTCTGCAGCACCCGAAGTCCGGCCGGTAGCCAGGCGTAGATGCCGGCCGCGGTCTGGCGCACGAGACCGGCGCGCAGCATCAGGCGGTGCGAGACGATCTGCGCCTCGGCCGGCGTCTCCTTGAGCGTCGGTACAAAGCTGTTTGAAAGGCGCATCGTGCGCGTTGTCCTCCGTGCCTGGCGGCGGCACGCTACAGGCCGCGCCGTTCAGCGGCCAGAGCGGCGGAGCGCCTGCAACTTTTGTGCACTGCACAATAGCGACGCGCAACAGAATCGATAATTTTTCGTCGCATCGACACGAAATCAGGTGACACGCAAACGACAAGCGACTAACAGAGAATGGGCAGTTGGCCAAGTTTAGGGAGAGAACGAAACCTCTGCTTGGCGGGATGAGGAAGGCTTCCTCATCCTGCCATTGCTTGTGTCGCGCACGTGCTATTGTGCAGATAGAGCTACGTGCTTCGGTTCAACCCCTCTGGTATTGGCAATCATTCACGGGTGATCCACAAGTACCCTCACCCTGCCCTCTCCCAGAAGGAGAGACTAAGGTGGCTTGGGTGACGGTGAGTGAGTCACAAATGGCGAAGGTTGCTGCTAGCCACTGCTGAGCCAGCGATCTCCAGTGCGCCCCCCAATGCGATCCCGGCTGCGACCGATCGTCGTCATTCCCACGCGGTTGGGCTCGACCCGACTGCCCGGTAAGGCGCTCACCGAGATCGCGGGCGAACCGATGATCGTGCATGTCTGGCGTCGTGGCCAGGAGGCGGACATCGGTCCAGTGCTGGTGGCCGCGGGCGACCGCGAGATCGCGGAGGTGATTCGCGCGGCGGGTGGCCAGGCCGTGCTGACGGACCCCGCGCTGCCGACCGGATCAGATCGGGTCCAGTCGGCACTGGCAAAGGCGGACCCGGATCAGCGGCATGATGTCGTGGTCGTCTTGCAAGGAGATTTGCCGACCATCGACTCCGGCGTGCTTCGTGCGACGCTCCCGCCGCTTGCAGATTCCGAAGTCAGCATCTCGACGCTTGCCACGCTGATCACCGACCCGCTGGAGTTGCAGGCACCGCAGGTGGTGAAGATCGCACTGGCGATCCCTGAGGGTGCGGTGAGCGGGCGCGCACTTTATTTCAGCCGGGCCGTCATCCCCGGCGGCGCCGGCCCGTATTATCATCATGTCGGGCTCTACACCTACAGGCGGGCCGCACTCGAGCGCTACGTGAGGTTGCCGCGCGGGGTGCTGGAGGTCAGGGAAAATCTCGAGCAGCTGCGCGCACTGGAAGGCGGGATGCGGATCGACGCAACCGTGATCGAGGCCGAGCCGCTCGGCGTGGACACCCTCGGGGATCTCGAGCGCGCGCGAGCGATGCTGGGTTGCCGCCCGCCACGTCCCGCGGCATGAAGGGAGGCGCGTTTCCTATCACCTGAGCTTGCGGTTCCGCCAGCGCTGAAGGCCATCCGCCGTGGTGGCAGGCCCGTGACGGCCAAGCGTGAGGATGGCGGGGCGCTCGATCTCGAGCCGCTTCAGCCGCGGCAGAACCCCGTGTCCTCGGGCAGCGATCCAGGGGCGTGGCGGCGCCGGCCTCGCTGTTCCCACATTTAATGTGCATATCAAAACTGGTTGCGTTGTGCCAGTCAAGTCTCCCAATGAGCGAATCGGGCGAATCGGGCGGGCCACCTCAGAGGCGCTGGAGCGTCACGCAGCGGCTCGCGTTTGCGGCGCGCCGCCTCTACTGGGACGGCACAATCAACCGCGAGGATCTGGTCTCGCGCTTCGGCGTGTCACAGAACCAGGCGACAGCGGATCTAGCAAAATTGCGCGACGCTTATCCCGGCCAATTCGCCTATGACACGGTGGCCAAGTGCTACCGGGCAGGCCAAGGGTTCCGACCCAAGGAGGCCGATGCTGCCTCGCTGCTCACGGAACTGCGGCTGCTGGCAGAGGGATACCTGACCGCGGATGACCCGGTGCTGAAGAGACCGCCCTCGCTGGCACTCGCCGCCGTACCTGAACGGGCGGTGAACGCAGGGGTCCTGCGCTGCCTGCTTTCCGCGATCAGCGCAAACGAGGCAGTTGCAGCGCGCTACGTCTCATTCCAGCGGCCCGGGATTTCACGGCGCCTTCTCTCGCCGCACGCCCTGGTGTTCGACGGTTTTCGCTGGCATGTCCGGGCACACGATGCCGGCGACGACCGCTTCAAGGACTTCGTGATCGCCCGGCTCACAGACCCGCGGACCGCCGGTGCGAGACCCCGCGGTCCGGAGGCCGACCGGGCCTGGGAGCGGCAGGTGACGCTGCTGATCGTGCCGCACCCCGGGCTAAATTCGCATCAGCGGCAGGTGATCGCGCGCGACTACGGGATGGAACGCGGCCGGCTCCGGGTCACGGTGCGCGAGGCCGTACTGTTCTACGTCAAGCGCCGGTTCGGGCTCACGGAGGGACACGAAAAGCGGCCGGCACGTGAGCAACACATCGTGCTCGAGAAGCTGATCGAAGACGACTAAAAAACAGGGCAAGGGCTCCGCCCTTGACCCGCCCAATGGGACCTCGGGGCCTGAAGCCTCAGACCCCCGAACTTCAAAAGAAGGGATCCCAAGGGCGTGCC
>JBOHMK010000296.1:0-2084 GCA_050730115.1 Acetobacteraceae bacterium | reverse complement strand
GCCTATCGCGGTCGATTTATCCGCGACTGTTGCAATCCAGACTCACCCTGGCACGCCAACCCAGGCAGCGACCCAACCCCGATGCCCCTATCGCGCATCCGAATCCGCCACGCTTGGACAAAATGAGAATTGCTGGCGTCCGGCGCGTCGGCTTTGCCTCTGGAACCGATGCTCGCACGGAAATGAACCTCGGCGGGCACCTTCATCCCCGGCCCAACCGTTCGGTCCGGAGCTGGCCGCAGGCGGCCAGTATGTCACGCCCGCGCGGCGTGCGGACCGGCGCCGCAAACCCGCCCTCACGCACGATCTCTGCGAAGCGCGAAATCCGGTCGGGCAAACTCGGAGCGAACCGGCTGCCGGGCCACGGGTTGAACGGAATAAGATTGACCTTCGCCGGAATGCCGCGAATGAGCGTGACCAGCTCCCGCGCCTCGGCGTCGCTGTCGTTGACCCCGTCCAGCATCACATACTCGAACGTGATGCGCCGCGCGTTGGAGGCACCCGGATAGCGCCGGCAGGCGGCGATCAGTTCCGCCAGCGGATATTTCCGGTTCAGCGGAACCAATTCGTCCCTGAGTTCATCTCTCACCGCGTGCAGGCTGACCGCAAGGTTGACCCCAAGTTCGGCGCCTGAGCGATCCATCATCGGCACCACACCGGAAGTCGAAAGCGTAATCCGCCGCCTGGAAAGCGCAATCCCCTCGCCGTCCATGGCGATGCGCATCGCACCCGCCGTCGCTTCATAATTGTAGAGCGGCTCCCCCATTCCCATCAGCACGATGTTCGATAACAGGCGCGCCTCGCCGTTCGGGCTCGGCCATTCGCCGTAGCAATCGCGCGCCGCCATGAACTGGCCGATGATCTCGCCCGCCGAGAGGTTGCGGCGAAGATGCTGTGTGCCGGTGTGGCAGAAGCGGCACGAGAGCGTGCATCCAACCTGGGTCGAAAGACAAACGGCACCCCGTGCCTCGTCGAGATCCGGAATATATACCGTTTCGACTTCTTCGCCGTCCTGCAGACGGAACAGGAATTTTCGCGTCCCGTCCGCACTTTCATGGAGGGCCACGATCTCCGGACGGGAAATCGCAAACTGCCGCGCCAGCAGTTGCTGGAGCGGGCGCGCAAGCGTGCTCATGCACGCAAAGTCGGTCGCTCCCCGATGATAGATCCAGTGCCAGAGCTGACGCGCGCGGAAGGCGGGCTCGCCGAGCACAGTGAGCTCGGCCGCGAGCTCGGAGCGCGAGAGACCGACGAGATCGCGTCTGCCGTCGGCAAGCCGGCCCGCCGGAGGCGCGAACAGGGCCGCCTTGGCAAGGATCCGCGCCCGCTCTGCCTCGTCAGCAACATCGGGAACCGCAGCCGGCATTATTTTGGGCAGGCCTTGACGATCGCGTCATAGGCGTCGGTGAAGCCGCTCAGGCCGAAGCTGTCGGCCACGCTCACGCCATGCGGCCCGGGAGAGTGGGCAACTGCCGTATTGCCGGCCTTGAAGGCGCGGACGGCCGCAGCGCCGTCGCGGGCGAATGCCGCGCTACCGGCGGTGTAAAAGGAAAGTGCCGTGCCACCAACATCGACCGTAACATTTGCCCCTTTGACGTACGGAAAGCCCGCCGTGAGCGCTGCCTCGTCCCGCACGCCCGGGCGCTCCGTCACGCTGAGCAGCACCTCGGTGCGGCCGGCGATCACCGGCGTCGAGTTGGCCGGGCGCGTGAACGCATAACAGATCGTATGCCCGCCCTGATCGTAGGTTGCGGCGGTCCAGTTCGAAAAGGTCCCGAGCGGCGCCGGATTAGGCGCCGCCGCCGGCGCAGCAGCGCGCGCCAACGGCGCCACGGTCACAGCCAGGGCAACCACAAAAGGGGCGACCACAAAAGGGGCGAGCACGAAAGACGTGGGCACGGCGGGAAGGTTGGGGCGGAGTCGCATGGCGGCTCAGATAAAGCGCGCTGCGCCGGCCGGCAAGCGCCGGCTTGGCGCCTGGCCGGCGGCAGGCTATGCGGCGGCATGACCGCAACCGCCGCCGATGCGCTCGATGCCGGCCTCGCGCTGCAATACGAGGCCTATCCCTATCCGAAACGTGATCC
>JBOHMK010000295.1:0-5273 GCA_050730115.1 Acetobacteraceae bacterium | reverse complement strand
CGGCCAGGATGCCGCCGCCACCGGGATCGCCGCCAACGGAGTGCTGGTGAACGCCGTCGTGCCGGGAGGCCCGGCGAGCCGGGCCGGGCTCCGGCCGGGCGATGTTGTGCTGGCGGTCAACGGCATTCCGGTTGCCGGCCCTGACGGTATGATCCGGGCGGTGGCGGCGATTCCACCGGGCGGGCACGCGCGCCTCCTGGTCAGCCGCGGCGGGCAGCGGTTCGACCTTTCGGTCGCGGTCGGCGAGCGGCCGGCGAACGAGCAGGGATGAGGAAGGACGGGGAATGCGCATTCTCGTGGTCGAGGACGACAAGGACGTCGCCGGTTTCGTCGTCAAAGGGCTGCGCGAAAGCGGGCATGTCGTCGAGCACGCGGACAATGGTCGCGACGGGCTGTTCCTCGCCGCGAGCGAGGCGTTTGATGCGATCGTCCTCGATCGGATGCTGCCGGGCGGGGTCGATGGGCTACGGATCCTTGAGACCCTGCGCTCGCAACGCAATACCGTTCCAGTGCTGTTCCTTTCCGCGCTCGGCCAGGTCGATGATCGGGTGCTCGGCCTGAAGGCGGGCGGCGATGACTATCTGACCAAGCCGTTCGCTTTCAGCGAGCTTCTGGCCCGTGTCGAGGCGCTGACCCGGCGCGGCAAGGGCGACGGGCCCACGACCAAGCTCGTGGTTGCGGATCTGGAGATGGATCTGCTCTCCCGCAGCGTCCACCGGGCCGGCCAGAAGATCGATCTGCAGCCGCGCGAATTCCTGCTGCTCGAGTACCTGATGCGGCATGCCGGCCAGGTCGTCACCCGCACCATGCTGTTGGAAGGGGTGTGGGATTATCATTTCGATCCACAGACGAACGTGATCGACGTGCACGTCTCGCGGTTGCGCCAGAAGGTGGATAAGCCGTTCGCCGGACCGCTGATCCATACCGTGCGCAATGCCGGCTACATGCTGCGCTCGGACGCTGCCTGATGGATGTGACCGCGCCGGGGCTCCCCGCGGCGCGGTCGGACGCGCCCGCTGCTGCGAGCGCCGGGAACGGAACCACGCCCGCCGCGGCCAAGGCGGGGATCGCGCCTTCCGCCGAGCGCAATCCCGCGCATTCACGGTTCCTGCGCTCGGCTGCGCTGCGTTTCGCCGCCATCTATGCGCTGCTGTTCGGCCTTTCGGCGCTCGCACTCGCCTTTTTCCTCTGGTTCGAAACCGCCGGGCTGCTCGATCGCAGAACCGACGATGCGATCATGGCGGACGTGCAGAGCCTCGCCCAGCGCTGGCAACAGGGCGGGCTGCCGGCGTTGATCATCAGCATCGAGAACCGGTTGGCCGAAAACGTCGATGACAACGCAATCTATCTCCTGGTCGATCCTGAGATGCGGCGCGTTTCCGGCAACCTCGCCACCTGGCCGACCGACCTTCCCGTGCGCCGTGTCTGGGCAGAGCTGCCAATCGAGCGCGAGGGCATCCGCTCGCTCGCCCGCGTGCGCACATTCAGTCTGCCCGGCGGCTTCCACCTGCTGGTCGGGCGGGACGTGCAGGTGCGGGCGCAGTTGCGGGATCTGCTGACCGGGGCGCTGCTCTGGGCACTGCTGGTCGTGCTGGTGCTCGGGCTGGGCGGCGCGGTCATCATTCGTGGTCTCTTCCGCCGTGCGCTTGGCAACATCTCCACCACGGCAGCAGCGATCTCGGCGGGAGATCTGTCACAACGGGTGCGCCTCAGCGGCCGCGGCGACGAGTTCGACCGACTCTCCGAAACCATCAACGAGATGCTTGAGCGGATTTCGCGATTGATGGACGGCGTCAGGCAGGTATCGAACGCGATTGCGCACGACCTGCGCACGCCGATCACCCGTGCCCGCGCGCGCCTCGAGGACGCGGCGCTGCACGCCGAGACGGAAGCCGCCCTTCGCGCCGCGATCGAGCGGGCGACGGTTGATCTCGACGGCATCGTCGCCGTGTTCCAGGCGCTGCTCAGAATTGCCGAGATCGAGGCCGGGACGCGCCGGGCGGCCTTTGATCGCTTCGACGCCGCGCCGGTGCTGGCCGGCCTCGTCGATCTCTATGGCCCCTCGGCCGAGGAAGGCGGGCTCTCCCTCGCCTTCGACTGCCCCGAATCGCTGCCGTTGTTCGGCGATCGCGAGCTGATCCAGCAGGCGATCGCCAACCTTCTCGACAATGCTCTCAAATTCTCGCCCGAGGGCGGCGTGGTGCGGCTGGCGGCGGTGGCGCAAGCGAGCACGGTCGCGATCACAGTTGCCGATCATGGCCCCGGCATCCCGGCGGCTGACCTCTCCCGCGCCACCGAGCGGTTCTTCCGTGGCGAGGCCGGCCGCAGCACGCCGGGTGCGGGATTAGGCTTGGCGCTGGTGCAGGCGGTTGCGCTGTTGCATGGCGGCAGCCTGCGGCTGGCTCAGAATTCTCCGGGCCTTGCGGCGACGCTCAGGTTGCCCGGCGCGGCCGAGGCTGCCCAGCACTCCACGACGGCGGCCGACGCATGACCCACTCTTCATCCCGCTCCCACGGGCTGGTCAGACCCGATCGGCTACCCCGGCATCAATGGACCGTTCACTTCTTGTCGCCGGTGTCGGCGGGTTGGCCACCATCGTGATCGCGAGCCTTGCGCTGGCGCCGGTGGGGCGCGCGCAGACGCAACCGATGCAACTTCTGACCGACACGCCGCGCTACTGCGCGGAACTCTACACCGAGGTCCAGGCCACGCAGCGGTCGCTGCTTGAGCCGGCACCTAAGGTGGTGGAACGGCTGGCGATCGAAGGACGCCAGCTCTGCTCGCTCGGTGAGGTCGAGGGCGGCGTGACCCGCCTCAGGCGCGCTATGGTTCTCCTGCACGAGGCCTCCGGCCAGAACTGACGGCGACCGGACGGACCGCGCCGGCCGCTGCTTGTGCCGCGCGTTGCTCTCGGTTGTGATCCTACGGTTGCGCCGAGGCGATTGCGCCCAGGTAATTGCAAGCGGGAGATGCCGATGGACCGGGGAACCAGCGCCCCAGCGGACGACAGAGCGCACCGTGGTGTGCGCCACAGCGAGATCCGTGTCGCGGTGGAAAAACTCTGTGCGCGCTTTCCGGGTGAGTATTGGCGCGAGATCGACCGGCAGCGTGCCTATCCTTCCGAATTCGTCCGCGCGCTGACGGCGGCAGGCTATCTCGCGGTGCTGATCCCCGAGGAATGGGGTGGCGCCGGCCTGCCGCTTTCCGCGGCTGCGGCCATTCTCGAGACGATCCACAAATCGGGCGGCAACGGAGCCGCCTGCCATGCGCAGATGTACGTCATGGGCACCATCCTGCGGCATGGATCGGAAGCCCAGAAACGCACCTTTCTGCCGCCGATCGCCTCCGGCGAGCTCAGACTCCAGGCCTTCGGCGTGACCGAGCCAGGGAGCGGCTCGGACACCACCAACTTGCGGACCTTCGCCCGCCGCGACGGAGACCACTATGTGGTCAATGGCCAGAAAGTATGGACCAGCCGGGCGGAGCATTCCGATCTGATGCTGCTGCTCGCGCGGACCGCACCCAAGGAAGGGCAAGCGCGGCGGACGGAGGGGCTCTCGACCCTGATCGTCGATATGCGGCAGGCGCTCGGGGCCGGGATGACGATTCGCCCGATCCGCACGATGATGAATCACAATTCGTGCGAGATCTTCTTCGACGATGTGAAGGTTCCGGCGGTGAACCTGATCGGCGAGGAAGGCAAGGGTTTCCGCTACATCCTGGATGGGATGAATGCCGAGCGGTTGTTGATCGCCTCCGAATCGATCGGAGATGCGAAGTGGTTCATCTCGAAATCTGTTGCTTATGGCAAGGCACGGGTCGTGTTCGGGCGCCCGATCGGCCAGAATCAGGGCATCCAGTTCCCGATTGCGCGCGCCCACGCCGCGATGCGTGCGGCCGAGCTGATGCTCAAGGAGGGACTCGCGCTGTTCGAGGCGGGTGAGGCCTGCGGCGAGGAGGCGAACACGGCGAAGCTGCTGGCGGCCGATGCGGCGTGGGCGGCAGCGGAGGCATGCCTGCAGACCCACGGCGGCTATGGCTTCGCGGAAGAATTCGATATCGAGCGCAAGTACCGCGAGGCAAGGCTTTATCGCGTGGCACCGATCAGCACCAACCTCATCCTTTCCTATATTGCGGAGCACGTGCTCGGCCTGCCGCGCAGCTATTGAGCGTGGGTACCGCTTGACCGCGTCTTCCGGCCATGGCTTGTCCCGTCCCGGAAAAGCATGCGGAGCAGGCCATGGACGGACATTCTTTTGAAGATCTGGCAATCGGCATGACGGCCAGCGTCGGCAAGACGATTACCGAGGCCGACATTGTGCTTTATTCCGCTGTCAGCACGGATACCAACCCGTTGCACCTCAACGAGGAGAGCGCCGGGCAGTCACTTTTCAAGGGACGGATCGCGCATGGCATGCTCTCGGCTGGCCTGATCAGCGCCGCGCTGGGAACGAAATTGCCCGGACCCGGCGCTATCTACATCGCCCAGACGCTGCGTTTCCGTGCCCCGGTCAGGCCAGGCGATACCGTCACCGCAACGGTTGAGGTGACGGCGCTCGATCCCGAGCGAAAACGGGCGACGTTGAAGACGACATGCTCCGTCAAAGGCAAGCCGGTGATTGAGGGCGAGGCGTCGGTGCAGGTCCCGGCCCGCGGCTGATGCAGATCTTCCGCGACTGGCAGAGAGTTCCGGAGGCCGGCCGCGGTGCGGCGGTGGCACTCGGCAATTTCGACGGGGTGCACCGCGGCCACGCCAAGGTGATCGCTGCGGCGCACGCGGCGCGGCCGGATGCGCCGCTGGCGGCGCTGACCTTCGAACCGCACCCGCGCGAGCTGTTCCGCCCGGAAGACCCGCCGTTCCGCCTCACCCTCTCCGAGGAGCGGGCGGCCGCGCTGGCCACGCTCGGCGTTGCCATTCTCTATGAACTCTCGTTCGACTGGCCGTTCAGCGAGCTTTCCGCCGAAAACTTCGTGACCGCGGTCCTGCAGCACGGAATCGGCGCGCGGCATCTCGCCTCCGGCCCCGACTTCGCTTTCGGCCATCGCCGTGGTGGCGACGTCGGGTTCCTTGCCCGCCGCGCGGAGGAGCTCGGGATCGGGCTTTCCGTCGTCCCGCTGCTCACCGACAACGAAGGCCCGATCTCATCGACGCGGATCCGCCGCCTGCTGCAGGAGGGCTATCCCGAGCGCGCGGCAATCGAGCTCGGCCGTCCCTGGACCATTCGCGGCCGCGTGATCGAGGGAGACCGGCGCGGGCGCACGCTCGGCTTCCC
>JBOHMK010000294.1:0-1869 GCA_050730115.1 Acetobacteraceae bacterium | reverse complement strand
CTCCAGGACCCGCTGGATGACGAACATCACGTCCGGCCGGCAGGCGTCGTATTCGTCGAACACCAGGGCGATCGGCCGTTGCAGCGCCCAGGGCAGCATGCCTTCGCGGAACTCGGTGACCTGCTTGCCGTCCTTCAGCACGATGGCATCTTTGCCGATCAGGTCGATGCGACTGATGTGGCTGTCGAGATTGATGCGGATACAAGGCCAGTTGAGGCGCGCCGCCACCTGCTCGATGTGGGTGGATTTGCCAGTGCCGTGATAGCCCTGGATCAGCACGCGGCGATTGTAGGCGAAGCCGGCGAGGATCGCGAGTGTCGTTTCCCGATCGAAGCGATACGCCTCGTCAACGTCAGGCACGTGCTCGGTCCGGATCGAAAAGCCCGGAACTTCCATCGCGGTCTCGATGCCGAATGTCTGGCGGGCATTGACGATGATGTCGGGCAGGTCGATCGCCGAAGTCGGCTCGAGGTGGCGGTCAGAGGAGACGGCACTATTGTTCATCGGCCGAGCGGTCCTGTGGCGATCAGAAAACGCAATCTAGTTCGGCTGTGCGGACGTTGAAACCCGGCCGCTCAGCCGGCCGCGGTCCTCGGTTCGCGGGCCAGCCGCACGCGCAGCGTGGCATAGGCGAGATTGATGGTCTTGAACCGTTCCCCGGCGCTGGTGTCACCGCCGTTGGCGTCGGGGTGGTGGCGCTTGGCGAGTTCCTTGTAGCGTGCCTTGACCGCCTCAAGGGTCACCGGCCACGCGAGCTCGAGCGCTGCCAGGTGCTGCCTCAAGTCGGGCGGCGCGTTCCCGGCCGTCTGCATCGCCGGCGCGCGGCCGGCGATTTCGGCCAGCCATTCTTCAAGCTCCGGAGAGCGGCGCCAGTCCTTACCGCCGAGGCGCCCGAGCGGCCAAGTCGGGCGCTGCCAGGCGATATCGGAACGCAACTCGGCCTCGATCTGGCCCGGGTTCATGCCCCGGTAGTAATCCCACGCCGCATTGTAGGCACGCACATGGGCGAGGCAGAACCACCGCCATTCGCGAAGCGCGCGGCGGGAGCGGGGGGCGCGGTACTCGCCCGGGGCCGTGCATCCAGGCACGTCGCACTCGCGGCCCGGCGCATCCGGGTCGGGTGCAAAGGCGCGGGTGCGCGCGTTCCTCGGCTTCATGGCCCGCTTATGGGGTTCCTCCCCCCGGTTGGCAACGCCAGCTTGGCGGGCCGGAGGAAACAGCCGATATGTGCGCCATGCAAAGCCGTGCGGACCGTATCGAGAGCCTGCTACGCACGCGCTTCGCGCCCAGCCGGATCGAGGTCCGCGATGATTCGGCGCGCCACGAGGGGCACGCGGGCTCACGTCCGGAGGGCGAGACACACTACTCGGTGTTGCTGGTATCGGCGGCGTTCAGCGGTCAGAGCCGGGTGGAACGGGCGCGCGCCGTGCACACCGCGCTGGCTGAGGAGTTCGGCAGCGGCATGCATGCGCTCTCGCTTACTCTTGTGGCACCGGGCGAGCAGCGGACCAACGCGTGCGGCTCGCAGTTTGCCGAAAAGCCAGGTCAAGGGCGGAGCCCTTGACCCGCCCAATGGGACGTTGTGGGCCTGGGGCCCAGACCCCCGAACTTCAAAAGAAGGGATTCCAAAGGCTTGCCAATGGCCGCGTGCGGAGCAGAGCCCCGCGTATTGTCCTGGCCGAAGCCGCGACACCGGGCTTCCAGAACCTTTCTCGGCGGCGCGCACCGGCGGGCCTGCCGCTCCCGCCGATACCGCCGGCACCGACATCGCGCTAAAAGATTTCTCTGTCCGCCCGAAAGCCAGCGATATTCGCCGGAGGTTTTCCGGATTTGGAGAGGGATTTTGTCGCAATATGAGCGTCTCCAAAG
>JBOHMK010000293.1:0-6327 GCA_050730115.1 Acetobacteraceae bacterium | reverse complement strand
TGCCGTCATGCACCGCGACCGCCGTCTTCATTTTCAGGACGTCGTAGATGTAGTGCGCATCCGAGGCACCCTGGTCGTTGTCGCTGAAGACGGTCCTGACGAAGCCGTCATATCCCGCCTTGCGGTCCGGTGCCGTCAGCGAAGGGGCGGTGCAGGCGGTCCCGATATCGACGATCCCGGCCTGCCAGAGGATCGGCGCCGCCGGTGTGGCGGCACTGGAGCACGCCGGACCAATAACGATCACCATGTTTGGGATCGAGGCCAGCTTGGTCGCGGCCGTCTGCCCGCCCTCGGCGTTGCATTGGGCGTCCTCGGCCAGGAACTCGATCGGGTGGCCCAGGAGCTTGCCGCCCACATCATCGATCGCCACTTCGACCGCCCGCTTTTCGTCGAGCCCGAGGGCGGTGTCCGGCCCGGACAGTACCCAGTAGCCGCCGATCACGATCGGTGCACCTTTCGGGATGCGGATGACCCCGAGCGGATCAGTGACCGGCCCTGCCGTGGCGGCCGCTGCCGGCAGGAGCCCGAGGCCCCCCACCAACAGTGCCAAGCCGAAACAAGCTGCGTACAGTGTTGACTTCACGAGCGCCTCCTCTTTTCCGGGCGTTTCTCCGCGGCACCATTGCGATTTCCGGGTATGGACGCCGCCGGCCCTCAACCCTCCCCGGCAGGGTGTTTCTGCACCCTGTTCATGGCAAGCTTGCCGTCCGGGCATAGCGCAAGTCAACTGTCTATCGCGAGCCACGGCGAGTGCGCCGCTGGCCGACCGCCGAGGCGGCTACTTGCCCGACGGCCGGCACCTCCGCACTATGCCGTGGGTGGGCGAAGAGGGCACCATGAAGGGTGTGTTCATCGACGCGAGCGACGCGCTCGGAGACGTCTATCGCAAGGTCCGCCGGCCCACTGACCCGCCGCTCGTCCTCTACGAGGAGGATCATGTTCCGGCCGAAGCCTTGCCGCGCCTGCTCGATGGCGCCGACTTCGTGATCGATGATCACACCGCGATGCCGATCGAGGCGATGCGGCACTGCCGCGGCCTCCGTCACATCATCTTCCTCGGCACCGGTGCGCGCAGCTACATGAATCCCGAGGAACTCGGCGCCCTCGGCATCGAGGTCCACACCATCAAGGGTTATGGCGACACCGCGGTCGCCGAACATACGATCGCGCTGATGTGGGCCGCGGCGCGCGGCCTTGCCCGCATGGACCGCTGCATTCGCCAGGGCCAGTGGCTGCGCACCGAAGGGATGGAACTCACCGGCAAGACGATCGGCCTGATCGGCTTCGGCGGCATCGGCGCCGAGGTGGCGCGCATTGCCGCCGGCTCGGGGATGCGCGTGCTGGCCTGGAACCGGACAGAGAGACCGGCGGTGGGCGTGCGCTTCGTTGCGCTGGAGACGCTGCTTGCCGAAAGTCATGTGATCTCGCTGCATCTGTTGCTGACCGACGAAACACGGGGATTCCTTGATGCGGAGCGAATCGCAATGTTTCGCCCCGGCGTCATTCTCGTCAACACCGCACGCGCCGCGCTGGTCGATGAGCACGCGATGCTGGCCGCCCTCGTGGATGGTCGAATCGCTCACGCCGCGCTCGATGTGTTTTCGACCGAGCCACTGCCGCCGGATCACAAGCTGACAACGCTCGAAAACGTGACGCTTTCGGCGCACAGTGGCTTTCGCACCCCCGATGCAAGCGAGAAGCTGATCAGATGCGGGCTCGACATCGCTTGTCGGATCTCGTCCGGGCCCTGAAAGGAGTGCTTTCGGCAACCATCCGCGGACGTGGCGGAAAGGCAGACGCGGCAGACTTCGCCAACGGAGTGCCCGTGGGGAAACCCGCGGTGCAGAACCGCTCAAATTCGGGGAACGCCGGCGGCCCGGCAAGCTTTTGCGGGCACGGGCCAATCCCGAGCCAAGCCCGGGGCATCCCGCTTCTCATGCGAAGCCCGGGGAAGGTGTAGAGACTAGACGGGCGGCGCCTGATGCCCGCGATCAATATGGCGTTGACGGAATCGCGTAGCGATCTGCCAACGTTATGAAATTGATCGAAAAAGCAAAGGTGGAGCGTGATCTCATCACGCTCTGACGGGCGATGGCGAAGGGATAGTCCAGACCACGAACGCCGGGCCGGAGGGCCGGGCGGCGGCGGAAGCCGAAGTGGCAGGAAAATCTGCTTCCCTAGCCGGGAGTGCGGGTTCGAGTCCCGCCGTCCGCACCATCGCTTTGCCCGATCCGCATGCTGATCGCAGGCTGCGCGATCGCCACTCTCCATCAGCCGACTGGCTGAGAGTTGCATTCCGTATCGGCGGATCAATGGATTGGCGTGCTACCGAACCGACCCTGGCGCGTGTCCGCCCGCAGTCACGGCGATGCCAATCAGTTCACCTATGGCACGAATCCCATGATGTCTCGAAGTCTCAGTCTTCGCCGCGGTTGCCGCCAAGCAGCACTTCCCGCTTGCCGACATGATTGGACGGTCCGACGACGCCGTCCTTTTCCATCTGCTCGATCAGACGCGCCGCGCGATTGTAGCCGATCTGCAGATGGCGCTGGATGAAGGACGTAGAAGCCTTGCCTTCCCGGGCTACCAGCGTAACGGCCTGCTCGTAGAGGCCCCGTTCGCCCTCCGAGCCCATCTCGCCGAAGCTCGGAAGCGCCGCCCCCGCTTCTTCCTCTGCCGCCTCGGTGATCTCCTCGACGTAGGCGGGCTCTCCCTGCTCGCGCAGGAACGCGACCACCGCCTCCACCTCGGCGTCGGAAACGAACGGCCCGTGCACGCGCGTGATTCGCCCACCGCCTATCATGTAGAGCATGTCGCCCTGGCCGAGCAGTTGTTCGCTGCCCTGTTCCCCGAGGATCGTGCGCGAATCGAACTTGCTGATCACCTGGAAGCTGATGCGGGTCGGGAAGTTGGCCTTGATGGTGCCGGTGATCACATCGACCGACGGGCGCTGAGTGGCCATGATGACATGGATGCCTGCTGCGCGGGCCATCTGCGCCAGCCGCTGCACGGCCGCCTCGATATCCTTGCCGGCAACCATCATCAGATCCGCCATCTCGTCGATGACGACGACGATGAACGGCAGCGCCTCCAGTGCGAGCGGCTGCTCTTCGAAGATCGGCCGGCCGGTCTCGACATCGAATCCGGTCTGCACGCGGCGCGTCATCACCTCGCCCTTCTCACGGGCGGCGGCGACGCGGTCGTTGTAGCCGCCGATATTGCGCACCCCGAGCTGGCTCATCGCCCGGTAGCGCCGCTCCATCTCCCTCACCGTCCATTTGAGCGCGGTCACCGCTTTCGGCGGATCCGTTACCACCGGCGCCATCAAATGCGGAATGCCTTCATAAACGGAGAGTTCGAGCATTTTCGGATCGATCAGGATCATCCGGCATTGCTCGGGTGGCATCCGGTACAGTAGTGAAATAATCATCGCATTGACGCCGACCGACTTGCCCGAGCCGGTCGTGCCGGCGATCAGAAGATGCGGCATGCGCGCGAGATCGGCAGTCACCGGCGCACCGGATATGTCCTTGCCGAGTGCCATGGCGAGCCGCGCCGGATGCTTCTCCCACTCCTCGCTCGCCAGCAGCTCGGACAGATAGACGGTTTCCCGTCTCGAGTTCGGCACCTCGATGCCGATCACGTTCCGACCCGGGACAGTCGCGATCCTGACCGCTGTCACCGAGAGGCTGCGCGCGACGTCGTCGGCCAGCCCGATCACGCGGGCACTCCTGATCCCGGGAGCCGGTTCCAGCTCGTAAAGCGTGACCACCGGCCCGGGACGGATCTCCACGATCGCGCCCTGCACCCCGTAATCCCCGAGCACCGACTCGAGCAGCCGGGCGTTCGCCTGCAACGATTCCGGCGACGGCCCCGTGATCGCGCGGGCCGGTGCCGCCTTCAGCAAGGAAAGTGGCGGGAACCGGAACCCTTCATCGAGCGGCAGGCTCTCCTGCCGCGGAGGCGCGGCCGTTCGCCTCGGCCTCACGCGGGGGCCAGTCGAAGCGTTCGATGGGCCGGGTGCAGGTGCGCCCGCACTCGCCAGGCGCGGTTCGGTCCGGCTCGCCATCGGCTCCCCGGCCCGCTCGTCTTCCGGCTCGGACGCATCGCCGCCTCTCGTGCCGACGCTGGACAGAAAGCCCATCAGCCGACGGCCCCCTCCGACCGAGAGCCGCGCCGCTCCTGCCGCACCGTGGCCCGCGCCCTGCCATTCCTTGGCCGTCAACCCGAGTGCCAGCCAGCCCGAACACCCGGCAAGGCCGGCCAGCAGAGACCAGCCAAGCAGAAGACCGACCGGCCCGAGCAGCCCGTGCCCCGCCGCCAGCACCGCCCCGCCGAGCATTCGACCGACGGCGCCCCCCGGCCCTGCGGCCACCGGCCAGCCCGCCGCCCCAAGCCGGACTCCAACTCCGCCCAGGATCGCTGCCAACGCCGGCACAGCAACCAGAGCCGAGGCCAGGCGCAACCGAGGCCGAACGAGCCCGCGCTCCGAGCCCACTCGCCACGCCCAGCTCAGCAGCACGATTCCGGGGAACACGGCAGCAACGCCGAAGCCTTGCAGCAACAGATCGGAGAGCCACGCGCCGACCGGTCCAGCGAGATTGTGCACCGCCACGCCACTCGCCGTGTCGAGCGACGGATCGGCCGGATCATAGGATGCCAGCGCCAGCAATAGCGCGATCGCGCTGAGCGCGAGCACCACGCCTGCCAGTTCCGCGAGGCGGCGCCGGATCAGCGCCCTGAGGTTGGGCGAGGCCAGATCCTGCATCGACGCAGCAGCAGCCATGGCCGTTTCGGACTCCGGCTCCGTTCAATCGACATCTTAGCGTATAACCGGGAAGCGTCTGATGGAAAAAGGGCAGGGGGCGCACGATGCCGGGTCGAACCGAGGTGGCCGTGGCCGTGGTGGGCGCGGGGCCGGTGGGTGCCACGCTCGCTGCTCGTCTCGCCATCTCGGGGATCGCGACCGCCGTGATCGACCGTGCCGCCCTGCCGCCGATGGAGCATCCGCAATTCGACGGCCGCGCTTATGCGATCGCTGCCGGCTCGCGCCCGTTCATCGAGGCGGCGGGGATCTGGCAGCGTCTCTCCCTTCCGCCGTGCCCGATCCTTCGCATCCGCGTCACCGACGGCCGTCTCGGCCATCGTCCATCCCGCCTCTCTCTTGGGTTCCACCATCAGGAGGCGGGTCAAGCAGCCGGGCCATTCGGTTGGATGGTTGAAGCGCGGGGTCTCCGGATGGCGCTCAATGCCACGCTCCAGGGCCTCCCGGGCCTCAGCGTGTTCGCCCCCGCCCAAGTTCGCGTCGAACGTTCCGACGACTCGGTCCGTCTCTTCGGGGCCGGCGGGCTGGAAATCATCGCCCGCCTCGTCATCGCCGCGGAAGGGCGAGAGAGCCCGCTCGCGCGTGAAGCCGGCATCCCTTTCACCCGCTTTTCCTATCGCCAACACGCGATCGTCGTCGCGATCGCCCACACCCGGCCGCATGAGAATCGGGCGCTCGAGCATTTCTTGCCGGCCGGCCCATTCGCTCAGCTTCCGATGAGTCCTGCCACCACTCCGAGCGGCTTGGCCGAGCACGTCTCAGCCATCGTCTGGACCGAGCCGACCGCTGTTGCCGAGGCCCTTTACGCGCTCGATGATCGGCGAATCGCCGCTGAGATCCAGCGCCGGCTTGGCCCGCATCTCGGCCGTGTCGCCATCATCGGAAAGCGCTTCCGTTACCCGCTCGGTGCCCTCTACGCTCACCGCGTCACGGACCTTCGGCTCGCCCTTGCCGGCGATTCAGCGCACGGCATCCATCCGATCGCGGGCCAGGGACTCAATCTCGGTTTTCGCGACGCGATCGCGCTCTCGGGATTGATCGAACAGGCCGTCGCCGCGGGCGAGGACCCCGGGGGAGCCGCACTGCTCGCCCGCTACCGGCAGAGCGTACGCGCGCGAAACCTTCTGATGCTCGCAGCAACCGACGGGCTGGAGCGGCTCTTCAGCAACGGCTGGCGTCCCTTGCGCCTCACCCGTGACTTGGGCATTGCCGCCGTCGATCACCTGCCGCCACTCAAACGTTTCTTCATCCGCCAGGCGACCGGTGCAGGCTGATCAGGGAGGCGTGCCGGTCCTCCTCTGGCACACAAAGCGCGGCGAGGGCCGGGGCGACCTGATCGGGGGAAGCAAGCCGGCTCCGATCCTCGGCCGGCATCGCGTGCAGCCGAAGTCTGGTCGCCATCGGGCCCGGGTCGAACAGGTTGACACGGAGTGACGTGTTGCGGGTCTCCTCGGCCCACGCGAGTGCCAGATATTCCATTCCGGCCTTGCTCGCCCCATAGG
>JBOHMK010000292.1:0-2447 GCA_050730115.1 Acetobacteraceae bacterium | reverse complement strand
GGAGTGGCCGGGACCAGGAGCAGTGCCACCGGCGTTGCCGGGTCGGGAGCGGGCACGCCCGGGGCAGCAGGTTCCGGGGCAGGTCCGGGGGCGGGTATGGGGCGCCAGTGAGAGTTTCGCGTCGGCTCGATTCCGCGCTCGGCCGGCTGCGCGGGGTCCGTACCAGGCCCTGGCCGCGTTTGATCGAGCGACTCTCCGGCCCGCTCGACGATCTCTTCAGGGCGCTCTTTCATGACGCCCCGGCGGGGCTCCTGGTCGTCGATCGGGACGGCCTGATCGTCCGTGCCAACGCCGCCCTCGCGCGTATGGCCGGTCGGCCCCAAGGCTTGGCGCCGGGAAACCGCGCCGATCTCATCTTTCCGCGCGCCGAACGCGGCGAGATCTGGCGGGAACTCGCCCTCCATCTCGCCGGCAAGGCCGCTTCGCGGGAATTCATGAGCCGGATCGCCGTCGGTGAAGGCGCCCAGGAGGTGCCGGTCGACGTCTCGGTCCAGATCCTGCACGAGGCAGACGGCAGGCCCGGTGGGCTCGTCCTCTGGTTCACCGACACCTCCCACCAGCGCCAGCTCGAGGCGCAACTCGCCCATGCACAGAAGTTGCAGGCGGTGGGCCAGCTTGCCGGCGGTATTGCACACGATTTCAACAACCTGCTGACCGCCATCATCGGCGGCGCCGAGCTCATCCTGGCGCGCGGCACCGATACCGCCACCATCGAAGACGTCCGTCAGGTGCAGGCCAGCGCCGAGCGCGGTGCGGCACTCGTGCGCCAGCTTCTCGCCTTCGGCCGCCAGCAACGGCTGCAGCCCCGCGTGGTCGGCATCAACGAGGCGATCAGCGATCTTTCGCCGATTCTGACCCGGCTTCTCGGCAGCAAGATCCGACTCGAAATCGAACTCGAATCTCCCGGCCGCATGGTCCGGGTCGATCCCACTCAACTCGACCAGGTGCTGGTCAACCTCGCGGTCAACGCACGCGATGCCATGCCCGGCGGCGGACTGCTCGCGCTCCGCAGCGGCCACATCATGCTGTTCCGCCCGCTCACTCGCGGACACGAAACAATCCCGCCCGGACGCTACGTGATGCTCGAGGTCGAGGATACCGGCTCAGGCATTGCGCCAGAGGTCCTGCCGCGCATCTTCGATCCGTTCTTCACCACCCGGCGCGAACAGGGCGGCAGCGGGCTCGGGTTAGCGACCGCACACGGGATCATTCGCCAGTCCGATGGCTTCATCGCAGTCGATAGTGAGCGCGGCAAAGGCACTTGCTTCCGCATCTACCTGCCGCGCTGCGATGCCATCGACAGCATCGACGTGCCACCGCGCCCCGAGCCCACGCCCGGCATCACCGCCCGACCCACGCCCGCCGCGGCCCGCCCCCCGATCGCCCTGGTCGTGGAAGACGAGCCGATCATCGGGCGAATCGCCGAGCGCGCGCTCACCAGCCAGGGTTGGACCGTCCATCTCGCCGAGTCGTCCGATGAGGTGCTCGCGAATCTGGAGACGCTCGGCCGGCCCGATGTTCTCGTTTCGGACGTCGCCATGCCGGGGATGGATGGCCCGGAACTCGCGCGACGGTTGCGTGAACGCTGGCCTGGCTTGCCGACGATTCTCGTCTCCGGCTACGTCGAGGAAGCACTGAGAAAGACCCTCGAGGCCGAAGACATGGTATTCCTCCCCAAACCGTACACGCTCTCCAATCTGCTCGAGGCCGCCGCTGCCGCGGCCGGCCGCGGGCAGGCTCTACCTTGAGCGGGCAGGGGACAACATCTTTTGGTTGCGTCGGAACAAAACAGGTATAAACTGTTAATGACGGTTCCTGCTGGCGGTTGCCAATTTGTTTCGTAATCCCTGTCGCCTCGACAAGCCGCGTGCCGGCATGCGAATCTGCCGCCGTGCCAGTGTCCTGCTCCCGTCGAGTGTCCTGCTCCCGTCGTTCGCTGCCGTTGTATTGCCCCTTTGGGCAGCAAACGAAACGTGGATCGGCAGGCACTGAAAATGAGGGCTGGTGTGCCGACCGCGGAGGTGCATTGATGAACAACAAGCGTCAGCGTCGGCACACGAGCTCACCGCGTGCTCGCCTTCGGGGGTGGTGATGGAAAAGAACAAGGCGCTCGATGCCGCGCTCGCGCAGATCGAGCGCGCCTTCGGCAAGGGCTCGATCATGCGCATGGGCGCCGGCGCCGGCGATGACCCGGTGGCGGTCATCTCGTCAGGTTCCCTCGGACTCGATCTTGCACTCGGCATCGGCGGCCTGCCGCGTGGCCGGATCGTCGAAATCTACGGGCCGGAAAGCTCCGGCAAGACCACGCTCGCCCTGCACGCGATCGCCGAGGCACAGAAGTCGGGCGGCACCTGCGCCTTCATCGATGCCGAGCATGCGCTCGACCCGACCTATGCCCGCAAGCTCGGCGTCGACGTCGAAAACCTGCTGATCAGCCAGCCCGATGC
>JBOHMK010000291.1:0-5706 GCA_050730115.1 Acetobacteraceae bacterium | reverse complement strand
GCTGGCGCCATTCAAGCACCTGCGCCGGCAATGCGTGCCCGGATTCGGCAAGCGCTGTCAGTACCTGGGCGTCCGTTCCGAAGGCGCCTGTCTTCATGCGTTTGCCACCACCAAGGCCCATCTCGCTAAACAGCACCTCGCCGAGCTGCTTGGCGGAGCCCACATTGAAAGCATGACCGGCAAGACGGTGAATCTCGGACTCGATGGTCGTCATACGCTCGCTGAGTTCGACCGAGATGCGGGAAAGTTCGGCAGCGTCGACACTCACCCCGGCACTTTCCATATGCACGAGGACCGGAATGAGGCGGCGCTCGAGCTGCTCGTAGAGGGCCAGGGTCGCGGCCTCGCGCAAGCCGGGGCGGAGGGTCTGCCACAGCCGCAAGGTAACGTCAGCGTCTTCCGCTGCATACGCGGTGGCACGATCCAGAGGCACGGCGGCAAAGGCTATGCGCGCTCGCCCGGAACCTGTGATTTCATCATAGGAAATGGGGCGATGGCCAAGATGAAGTGTCGATAGCTCGTCCATGCCATGACCGTGCCGCCCGCCCGCCTGGCAGTACGAGATCAGCATGGTGTCGTCGAGCGGGGCGACCGTGCTCGCGCCGGCGCCCGCCAGCACGTGGAGGTCGTATTTCGCGTTCTGCAGGACTTTGAGTACTGTAGGGTCGGCGAGCAGGGGCGAGATGGCGGCGATCGCCTCGGTCGGCGCGATGGCGACACCTGCATCCTCGTGACGGAGCGGTACATAGCAGGCGCAGCCCGGAGCAGTGGCAAGCGAGAATCCGACCAGCGTCGCCCGGAGGGGGTCAAGCGAGTCGGTCTCGGTATCCACGGCGACCACCCCTGCCGCCGCCGCCCGTTCGATCCAGCCCGCAAGAGCCGACATGGTAGTAACGGCTTCGTAAGGACCGAAGGCGGGTGCCTCGGCAGGCGCGGGCAGGGCGACGTCCGCCGGCGACGGTTCGGCCCCCATCGCGATCGCATCGAAGCCCAGCCGATGCAGGACGCTGCGGAACCCCTGTTCTGAGAGCCAGGTCGCGAGTTGCACCGGGTCGGGTGCGCCAAGGCTGAGCCCGGCGAGAGGAACGGGCAGCGGCGCGTCACGCGAAAGGGTGACGAGGCGGAGCGAGAGCCTGGCGTCCTCGGCATGTGCGAGCAGAGCCTCCCGCCGTTTCGAGGGCGGCATCTCGGGAGCCGCCGCGAGCGCGCGCTCCAGGCTGCCATAGGTACGAATGAGATCGGCGGCTGTCTTCGGCCCGATGCCGGGGACGCCCGGCACATTGTCCGTGCTGTCGCCCATCAGGGCCTGCACCTCCACCACCTGCTCCGGCGAGACCCCGAAACGCTCCTTGACCTCTTCCGGACCGATCGGCCGCTGCTTGATCGGATCCAGCATCACGACATCGGGCCCGACCAGTTGCATCAAGTCCTTGTCGGAGGAAACGATGGTGACCCGGGCGTCATCTCGCAGCGCCGCCGCGGTGTAAGTGGCGATCAGATCATCCGCTTCCCAATCGGCGGCCTCGATCGCCGGCACTGCGAAGGCGCGGGTGGCCTCACGCACCAGGCCAAACTGCGGCACGAGTTCCGGCGGTGGGGGTGGGCGCTGAGCCTTGTAGGCGGGATACAGACGGTTGCGGAAGGTTTCCCGGCCCGCATCGAAGATCACCGCGAGATGGGTGCCGGTGTGGTCCTTCAAGAACTTGGCAAGCATATTCGTGAAGCCGAGCACGGCGTTCACCGGCGTCCCGTCCGGGCGGGTCAGGGGCGGGAGTGCATGGAAGGCCCGGAACAGGAATCCCGAACCATCGATCAGAATGAAGTGACGCGGTTCCCCGCTCGTCGAGGGGGCCGGCACTCAGTGCTCGGAGCCGGGTCGCTCGACCCCGGGCTTGCGCACGAACCGCCGTGAGCAATAGGGGCAGACCGCTTCGTCGTTCAGCAGGTGGAGGAACACGCGGGGATGACCGAGCAAGCCTTCGCCGCCATCGCAGGCGACGACATCCTCGGTCACAAAGACAATCTCGGTCTGGGTGACGGCACCCTCCGGCATCGGGTCCTCTATCGGTCTCAACGAGAGTCGTGAATGTGCGGCATGGCGGCGGTGCTTGCAACTCGGATTGGTGCCGTCGCACGGCCTCACCTGCCGCCCCGGCGCGCCTTCACCGCGCTCATGATCGGGCTTTCGCTTTCCGCCTGCGCGGCCAGGCTGGCCCCGGCCGGGCCCGCGGAGATCGTGCCCGCAATGGGCAGAGAGGCCTTTGTCATGCCCGACGGTGTGCGGCTGCCTTACCGGGCGTGGCTGCCCTCCGGGAAGCTGCGCGCGGTCATGCTGGCACTGCACGGTTTCAACGACAGCCGGGACGCCTTTGCGCTTTCGGCGCCGCTGTTCGCGCTGGCCGGGATGGCCGTCTTTTCGCCGGACCAGCGCGGCTTCGGGGCAACGCCCGAGCGTGGTTTCTGGCCAGGCACCAAGGCCCTGGTGGATGATGCGCGGACGATGGCGGAGCTTCTGCATCGGAGGTATCCCTCCGTGCCGCTTTATTTGCTCGGCGAGAGCATGGGCGGGGCGGTGCTGATGCTGCTCGCGACCTCTCCGGACCCGCCGCCCGCAGCGGGCTATATCCTGGCGGCGCCGGCGGTTTGGGGCCGCGCCGACATGAATGTGCTCTACCGGACTGCGCTGTGGTTCGCGTGGGAGACCGTGCCCGGGCTTCGCGTTTTCGGGGCGGGCCTCGTCAAAGCCTCGAGCAACCGGGTGGCGCTGGAGGCACTCGGACGCGATCCGCTGACCATTCACGAGACCCGGGTCGACGTGATTCACGGCTTGGTTGATCTGATGAGCCGGGCACTTGCCGCCGCCTCGCGCTTCGCTGCGCCCGCTCTCGTGCTCTATGGCAAGCACGACGAATTGGTGCCGAAGCCGGCAATGGCGGCAATGTGGCGGGCGATCCCGAAAGGAGCGCCAGTGCGCTTTGCCTATTATGCAGATGGCTATCACCTGCTGCTCCGCGATCTCGATCGCGGGCTGCCGATCGGTGACATCATTGCCTGGATCCGTTCACCGGCTGCGCCACTGCCGTCCGGCGCCGGGCGGGCGGCTCGGGCCTGGCTTGCCCGGCAGCCATGAGGCGCGGTATTGGGAACGCGTGGACCCGTAGCTCAGCTGGATAGAGCGTCGCCCTCCGAAGGCGAAGGTCGCACGTTCGAATCGTGTCGGGTCCGCCAATTCCCGTGGGTCTCAGTTTCCCGGGTAATTTCTGGAAGATCTGCGGCATGCGCGGTGAGCCGAACCGCAACCGGAAGGGTTGGCGGCGCCCATCGCCCCAGAAGCAGTGGACCGACGGAATGCCCGGACTTGCCTCGAGAAAATGGTGCGGGTGGTCGGACTTGAACCGACACTCTGTTGCCAGAAACGGATTTTGAGTCCGTCGCGTCTACCAGTTCCGCCACACCCGCAGGCACCAGACGATCGGCTGATCAAGGTCCTCATACCGCAGCGGGCGCGAAGGCGGAAGTTTGTGGTCTGCTCTCGCCTGCACTTCTGCCGGGTCCGCTCTCGATGCACCTGTGGCGCGGTGCGGGAAGCCGCGCGCGGATTGCTTTGGTGCGCGTGTTTCCGCCGGTTCCGGCGGACCGGGAAGCCCACCCCTGCCTGCCCCTCCCCGCCGCGGCTGGCAAGTGCTATAGGGCCGCGCGATGCCTGTTCCCGGATAGCTCAGTTGGGAGAGCAAGCGGCTGTTAACCGCTGGGTCGTAGGTTCGAGTCCTACTCCGGGAGCCATCAGCGCAGGAGGGACGCGAGTTTCTCAGGGATCGCGCTGCCCGCCGAAAGAAACGAAGCCAGACGTGCTTGTGCCGGACCAGGCGGACCCGCAACCTCGAGAGTGATAACGAGCGGTGGGTCCTCGCTGCCGAACAGGCTGGCCAGGGCTTGGCGCATCCGGGTGTGAAGGTCGTTCGCGGCGGGCTTCCCGCCGATCCAGATCGCACTCGCGGTCGCCGCAGGCGGCTCCTGGATGAACACGAGTTGCCAGTTTGCCGGGACCGGCCCGGTGATGTGGAGCGTGCCTGTTTCCGCCTCCCGAGTGTCCCGGCCGGACAGCATGCGCTCGGCGTCCACGATCAGGCGCGGATCGCTCCTCGGAGGAAAGGCCGCGAGCGAAAGCAGGATTGTTCCTCGTCCGCAAGCGAAGCGCCGCAAAACACCACCGCCGGCGGCAAGGTTCTGTGGCACGATGTCGTTTGGCGCAGGAACACAGCCGGGAATGGCTTCGGGCAGCGCGACACGGGTCGCGGCAGCCGCACGATCGATCCGGCCGGCAACCAGTGGAAACAGCGCGGCCAGGACAATCGTCAGCGCGGCGGGGAGAAGCACGCGGGCCGGCCGCCATGGAACCGGCTTCTCCGGCACTTCGGGTGGAATCCGGTCCTGTCGGAAGACGAGCCCAAGCAGGATCAGCAGAAACAGCACAATGGAAAAGAAAAGGTAACCATAGACAACGTGATCGGTTGCCGCGGCGCGTGCACTGCCAAGCACATGCCCAAGCCAGACGATGCCGAGCGCACGCAAGCCATTGGCAATCACCGGGACCAACATCGCAATTGCGATGAACAACACACGCCTGCCGGGATTGCGGTAGATAATGCAGGCATAGAACACGCTGAAGGCAATCGCGGCGATCAGGAAGCGCAGACCTGCACACGCCTCGGCAATGCGAAATACGCCCTCCGGGATCTCGATGTCGTTGCCGATGTAGTAGTTCGGAATGCCGATCAGATTGAGGCCATGTACGACAAAGTGGGTGGTAAAGGATTGCAGCATCGGGACCAGGAAGCCGCCGAAGGGGACGAGAAAGAAAAGGTAGAGCAGCGGTGCGGCCATCGCGCGGTAGAGGGCAACGCCGAAGACCGAAAGAAAGAGCAGTTGGACGAAGCCGATGGCCGCGAGTTGCCGCCCCTCCATGATGCCGAGCCGGTCGGCGAGGAACCAGATTGCGCCGAGAACAAGCCCCGCCGGCAGGGCGAGCAATGTCGGCCTGAGGGGGACCCATCCCAACCGCCGGCGCCGCTCCCAGGCCAGGTAGGCGGCCATCGGCAGGATCAGGAAGCAATGGTTGTAGGCAGTCGAGCCGAGCCAGATGTGGATTGCGGCGGCAATTTCGGCGTGGAATACGAGGCCGAGTACCAACAGGGCGACAGCGAGCCCCGGCCAGAGACGGCGGAATGAACCGGCTTCTGTCATGCGCGGACTGTCAGTGCCCCGAGTGGCTCGAGGGTCGGAGCGGGTCCCGCAACTGGCGCGCGCCGGTCATGAACGCAGAGCACGGCACGTCGTGCCGCTGCTCCGAGACGGGGATGCTCGCCCCGGGCACTTCTTTTTTAGTTCGCCACCGGCGTTGCCGACCCGCCGGGCATGAAACCCATGGCCCCATTCCTCGTCATCGCGAGGCCCGGAGGGCCGTGGCGATCCAGAGGGGCCGCTCGGTGCCTCCGGTCTGGATCGCCACGTCGCCGAACTGGCGGCTCGCGATGACGGATGGGCCAGCTCTTGTTCCTTCCTGGCAGTTTGCTGAAAAGCGCCGTCGAGGCTGCGGCCAGGACGATACGCGGGGCTCTGCCCCGCACCCGGCCATTGGCGAGCCATTGCGATCCCTTCTCTTGAAGTTCGGGAGTCCGGGGCCTCAGGCACCCCAAGGTCCCATTG
>JBOHMK010000290.1:0-1787 GCA_050730115.1 Acetobacteraceae bacterium | reverse complement strand
GATGAGCTTCATGCTCGAGCCCGCGCAGCAGGCCGTGACCTGGGATGCCGGCTATTTCTATCCCGGCCCCGCAGTGAAGAACGTACCGCTCTCCATGGCACCCAGGAAAAGCCAGGAGATCATGCAGGAATTCGGCCGTCCGTTCTATCCGAAGCTGATCGAAGAGACGCCTCAGGTTCTGCCGCTGCCGGCCGAACGTCTTGTCTATGCGTTCGGCCGCTGGGATCGCGAGATCGGCAAGATCACCGCCGGGTAGTCGTTCCGCGAGCCCATGGCCTTCTCTGCCAAGGACTTCCAGGAGCTCCGGCTCGAGGGAGTGAGGCGCGAGTTCGGGGCGCTGAATGCGCTCTCCGACATCGATCTCTCCGTGCGCCGCGGCGAGTTCATCGCTCTCCTCGGCCCCTCCGGCTGCGGCAAATCGACCGCGCTCAACTGCCTCGCCGGCCTGCTCGCGCTCTCCGGCGGCAGCATCTGGCTCGATCGCACGCGCATCGATCATCTGCCGCCGGAGGCGCGCGGCTTCGGCATGGTATTCCAGAACTATGCGCTCTTTCCGCACATGAACCTCAGGGCCAACATCGCCTTCGGCCTGAAAATGAAGCGCGCCTCGCGCACCGAGATCGCCACCAAGGTCGAGGAGGCCCTCACCCTGGTCCGCCTTTCTGCGCACGCCGACAAGCTGCCCGGCCAAATTTCCGGCGGTCAGCAGCAGCGCGTGGCGATCGCGCGCGCCATCGTCGTCGAGCCGCCGCTCGTCCTGATGGATGAGCCGCTCTCCAATCTCGATGCCAAGCTCCGACTCGAAATGCGGGGCGAGATCCGACGCATCCACAACCTGCTCGGCTGCTCGACGATCTATGTCACGCACGACCAGGACGAGGCGCTTTCGCTCGCCGATCGGATCGTCGTCATGCGCGAAGGAATGGTCCGCCAGATCGGCACGCCGGAAGAACTCTACTCCCGACCGGCACACGCCGACGTCGCCGAATTCATGGGCTATCGCAACATCTTCACCGGCCCCACCGAGCAGCGCGCTGACGGCTCGCTCAGGCTCAGCGTGGCCGGAGCCTGGCTCGCCGGCACAGCCCTCGAGCCGTTGCCAAACGGCGCCGCCTGCGCCGCGATCCGCCCGGAGGACCTGATCCCCGATCCCGCCGGACCGCTCGTTGCCACCGTCACCGCCTGCGAATTCCGCGGCCGGGATTTCTACCTCACCGCCCGCACGGACGGCGATGCCGAGCTTTACTTCCGTTCCGAGCGGCGCTTCGCCGCCGGCGAAACCGTGCGCCTGAGCGCGCCGGCCGATCGCGTGCTCGTCTACTCCGCGCCGCCTTCATGAGCGCCCCCGCACTCGCCCGCGCTGATCTCCCGTCGAGGCCCGGGGTCCGCGCCGCACTCGCCGCGCGCGGCCTCGACGGCGCCACACTCCTGATGCTGCCGGCCCTCCTCTTCATCCTGGCACTCTTCGTCTATCCTGCGCTCTACGGGCTCTGGCTTTCCTTCACGCCGATGAAGGGATGGTGGGGCGCCAATTACCAGCGCTTCTTCTCCGATCCCTTCCTCTACGGAACGATCTTCAAGACGCTGGCGATTGCGATTCCGGTGACGCTCGTCAACGTGATCGTCGCCGTGCCGCTTTCGCTCTCGGTCCGCCATCTCCGCTGGCAGCGCCTCTTAACGACGATCCTGGTGATCCCGATCACCCTCGGCACGGTGCTCACCGCCGAGGGCATGTTGAATTATCTCGGCCCGCTCGGCTGGCTCAACCGCGGCCTGATCTGGCTCGG
>JBOHMK010000289.1:0-7701 GCA_050730115.1 Acetobacteraceae bacterium | reverse complement strand
CATTACGGCTGATTGCGATCTCGAACAATCTTGGCGATACGAAATCGCTGGCGACGAACCCTGCGACGACCACGCATCTCAAGATCGCCGGAGAAGAACGGGCGCGGCTTGGGATCACGGATGCGGTGATCCGGCTTTCCGTCGGGTTGGAGGATGCGGCGGATCTGGAAGCCGACCTCGGGCAGGCGCTGGCTGCCGCGCGGCGGGAGCGGGTCGCGGCCTGAGGGTGACCACTCTGGACAGGAGCCGGCCTCAAGGCGTTTGATCCGTGGCCGGGAGCGAGCGATGGCGGGGAATTATTCGCAGACGACACGCGGCATCCGGGTGAGCGTGCATCCGTTCTACCTCGAGGATCAGTCGGAACCCGAGACGAACCATTTCGTATGGGCCTACCGGGTGAAGATCGAGAATCGCGGGGAGGTTGCGGTGCAGTTGCTGCGTCGGACCTGGCGGATCACCGATGCCCACGGCCGCGTGCAGCACGTGCACGGAGCGGGGGTGGTAGGCGAGCAGCCGCTGCTCGAGCCGGGCGAGGCCTTCGAATACACCTCCGGGACACCGCTCGAGACCCCCTCCGGGTTCATGACCGGGGCCTATCACATGATGATTACCGCCTCGGGCGAGCCGTTCGACGTCGCGATTCCGACCTTCAGCCTGGATAGCCCCCACCAGAACCGGCGCGTGCATTGACGCGCAATCGGCCGGGCACGGCCGGAGGCGGGTTGTCGGGGGCCGTCCAAGTCCAATATTCTGGGGTGCCTGTGATTTCAGTCACTGAACCGGGAAAAGGAAAGCCATCCGTGGATCTGATGACGGTTGTGAATGCCGAGGCGACGGCTCGCCCGAGCCGGGAAGAGGCCGAGGAGGCGGTGCGCGTGCTGCTGCGCTGGGCACACGAGGATCCGGCACGGGAAGGACTTCTCGATACGCCGGAGAGGGTGGTTCGTGCCTATGAGGAATTCTTTTCGGGGTACGAAGTCGACCCCGTTGAGTTTCTGAAACGGACATTCGAGGAGACGGACGGCTACGACGAGATCGTGGTACTACGCGATATCCGGATCGAGAGTCACTGCGAGCACCACATGCTGCCGATCATCGGCAAGGCGCATGTCGCCTATTTGCCCGGGCGGCGGGTGGTCGGGATCAGCAAGCTTGCGCGGGTGGTCGAGGCCTATGCGAAGCGGCTGCAGATCCAGGAGAAGCTGACGGCGCAGATTGCCAACACCATCAACGAGGTGCTGCAGCCGCGCGGCGTTGCGGTGGTGATCGAGGCGGAACACCAGTGCATGTCGACGCGCGGCGTGCACAAGCCGGGAGTAGGAATGGTGACGAGCCATATGCTGGGCGCGTTCCGGGACGATCCGGCGACGCGGCGCGAGCTGCACGCGCTGATCGGCAACCATCTGAGCATCGGGTGACGGCCGGTGTCGTAGCCACCGACGGGCGCCTACATCTGAAAGCGGATCGGCACCTCGATGAGTAGTCCGGCGACCGGGTTGTTTGGCCCAACCCCGATGCCCGCCCGCACATTGACGCTGATGTCCCGGGTGACAGCGAAGCCCACGCTGAAATTGAAGACGCCGAAATCGAAGGAAGAGCCAGCAATCCTGGTGTCGTTCTCGGTGGTCGGCCAGACATGATCCTGCGGATAGCTGAAGGTCATCGATGTCTGGTCATTGACCGCAAAGCCGACCCCGAATGTGCCGGTGATGAAGTTGCCGGGATTGATTGTCGCTGACGTCGGGGGAGCGGCCGAACGATTCGCAATGTCGACGCCACTGGAAAAATTGATGCCGTAGAGAATGTTCGCGAAGAACGCTGCCGGTGAGGTCGGGATCAGCATCGTGATGCTCGGTTCGACCGAATAGAACCCGGTTCCGGTCGGCAGCTTCTTCGGGATGCCGGCAATAAAGAGGCCTTCGGGATCGCTCGTCGTATAGATCGGGGTCGAAAACGGGCTGGTCCCGGCCGTGGTCTTGAACAGTGTGTTGGCGATGAAGATCGGCCAGCCGCTATCGCCGCTGCAGATCGAGTGGCTGCGGATGCGGATGGCAGGGCGCCGGTCGCGAAAGATGCAGCACGTCAACGACGAGATCGTAGTCGCGGATCAACCGGCCGCGGTCGACAAGCGCAGCACGGGCTCGCAATTCACGGCTGATCGTTGCATAATCCGTTCCGATCTGTCAGCGCCGAAAGTGGCGGCCGAATGCGCCGGCACCGGCCTCGCGGCCGAGGCGATCACGCTGCAGCTGCTGGTAGTTGGCGGTGCCGGGAGCAGAGGCCCCTCCCCTACTCTGCTCGTGGCCCTGCACGCGACCGCCGCCTGAGGGCGGTGTCACCGGATTCCACTGGCCGCCGTTCCATGTCTGCCAGCCGCTGCCGGTGTTGCGATAGACGTTGCCGTCGCGGCCGGCGTAGATGTCGCCGTTGGCACCTTGGGCCGCGCCGCCGCGAACGCCAGTGACGGCGTTGTGGTAGCCGGCACCCTCAGCGCCGCTCGACGAGTTGAAGGCGCCGGCCGCGCCTTGGGCGGTGCTCCGGCTTTCGGTGTGCACGGTCTGGCTTGGGCCGGTTACGACGCTCGACCCCCAGCGGCCATAGGCATTCCAGTTCTGGCTGGTCGATCCGGTGACGCCGCTCCGACCGTTGTACCAGTTTGCGCTGGCGCTGCCGCTTCCCTGGCTCCAGGCGGCGGAGGCGTGGGCGTAGCTGCCGGATGTCGGGTTATAGAGAGACCAGGCGCCGGCACCTCCGTACGGGCCGTAGATGGCGCCGCCGGCCGCCCAGGCGCCGGTGGTGGGGTTGTAGTAGCGGCCACCTGTGGCGGTGGCGTAGGGGCCGTAAACAGTGCCGCCGCGCGCCCAGCCACCCGTTGCAGAATTGTAATAAACACCACCCGCATAGGTGTAGGGATAAGGGTAGTAGATCGGGATCGCGCCGGGCATGACGACGGGTGGATAATAATAGCCGGTGCCGTAAACGAGTACGCCTGCGGAAACGAAGCCCATGACGTAGCCGGCGGTATAGCCGTAGGTAACGGCCACGGGCGTGGCATCGTACACCTGGACGTAGGTCACGTTGTAATCGGGAAACGACGGCGGAATCGTGCCGATTGCGGGTGGGATGCTGTCGGCGAGTGTCCACCGGCCACCGGGCGCGGGGCCGGTGAACCAGACGCCGTTCTGGCAGACATAGTAGGCCGGGCCGACTTTCAGCACGATCGCCGTAGTGTTGACGGCGTAGAGCATCGCCGTGCCGGGGATGGGCGCGAAATGCGGTGGTCCGGAATAGACCACAGTCGGCTGCACCGAGCCCCGCTGCAGAGTGGCGGTGGCCGGGATCTGGGCCTTCAGGACCGCTTCCTCGGCCGCGACTGTTCCGGGAACGGAAGCGAGCACCGCACCCTCCGGGCTTGCCGGCGAAATCTCGGCGAAGTCGGCGGGCAGCGCGTCGGAGGCGAAGCTCCAGGGGCCGCCGAGCGCGGGCGCGCTGAACCAGCGGCCGGAGAAGAGCACGTAGAATTTTCCGAGCGCGGGATCGAAGAAGAGCGCGCTGGCGGTGTTTTCGACGCGCTGCAGGCCGGTCCCCCGGACCGGCACGAAGTGCGGCGGCCCCGCCGTGACGATGATTTCGGCTGGCGTGGTGCTGACGAAGATGGTGGGAACAAGGTCCGCCGGTGGCGCCGGATGGGGCGGAATGAACCGGCGCGCATTGCCGAAGTTCGCATCGGCGGGGAGGCTTGCGAAGGCGGGCGGGAGACGGGTGATCGGGGTGTACGGGCCGGTGACCGCATGGGCGGAGAGCCATCGCCCATTGGCGAGCAGATACCAGGTGCTGTTCGTTTCGAAGACGTCCCAGTTGGTGTTGACGGCGAAGGCGAGGCCGGTGGCTCCGGTCGGGGCCAGCACGGGCGGGCCATCAAAGACGACGAGGCTGGCCGGGCGGCTCGAGGTGAAGATTTTCGGCGGCTTGTTATCGACCGGGACCGACGGCACGGGAGAGTGGTTGAGGCTGAGCTGGACGGCGGCCAATGGTACGGCGCGGGTTTGCATGGCGGTCGGCAGAGCGCCGCTGAGCCTTCCTTCGAGGGCTGCGGCCTGCGACGCATCGAGGGCGGGAAAGTGGCTGGAGACGAGGCGCGGATCGGCAAGGTGCACCACACCGGCGGCCTCGTCCGTCATCGTCGCGAGGGCGATGACGACGGTGCCGATAAGCGGCGTCTTCTGGCCTGGCCGGACGATGGCAATGGCGGCGCGGGCGGTGAGCGTCCCGCGGTCCGGCCAGGAGATCGCCTGGGGCTGGTAAACGGTGATCGTGGCGCCGTTTTCGGTGAGAGTGTGCGGCCAGGCGGTGGCGGCGGCCGGCGCCGAGAGCGGCGTCGGTGGGAGCGGCAAGGACGCCGCTTCGGGGGCGGCCGGTTGGGCGGCGGATGCCGGTGGCGGCCAGCCGGCCAGGAGGGAGATCAGGAGGACTGGGGCCGGGTAAAGGGCGAGGCGGCGCAGGGGCCTGGTTTGGGGGGGCATGGCGAAGAATAGGCACGGGACAGAAGGTTGAGAACCGGCCGAAGGAGGGGCTGTGCGTCACGTCAGAGTGAGGGGTCGACCGGGGCCCGCTCGTGCCGGAGCAGCCAGGCTTTGCGCTCGAGGCCGCCGCCGTAGCCGGTAAGATTCGCGTTGGCGCCGATCAGGCGGTGGCAGGGAATGACGATCGCGATCGGATTGGCACCATTGGCGTGGCCGACGGCGCGGGTCGCGCGCGGCTTGCCGATCGAGGTGGCGAGACGGCCATAGGTGGTGGTCGTGCCGGACGGGATCTGCCGCAGCGCCTGCCAGACGTGGCGCTGGAATGAGGTGCCGCGCGGTTGCACGGGAATCGCATTGAGCGCGGCCAGATCACCGTCGAAATAAGCTGCGAGGCCGCGGGTAGCGTCGCCGGCGACAGGGCCCGGTGACAGCGTCGCATCGGGGTAGAGCCTGGCGAGCGCACGATACAGGCGATCCCCTGTGTCTTCGAATTCAAGGAACAAGAGTGCATCACCGTCGCCGATCAGCAGGAGCGTGCCGATCGGCGAGGACATGCGATCGCGGAAGAGGTTCACCGGGCAACCCTGCTGCGCCGCCCATCTCTTTTCCGGCCCCCATCATTCTTTCGGCGCGTGGTGCGGCGCGGGCCGGACGATTCCGAAAGCCAGAGATGCAACGTCGCATAGGCGCGCCAGGGACGCCACGCCTCGCCCCTGGTGAGGACCTCCTTCGGGGTGGGCCGGCGGTCTCCGGTTTGGAGGGCGCGGATGAGGCCGATATCGGAATGGGGAAAGGCGTCGGGCAAGTGCAAGGCACGCATCGCGATGTACTGCGCGGTCCACTCGCCGATGCCCTTGATGGTGCAGAGGGCTGCTACTGATTGATCGAGGTTCCCGGTGGCGGCGAAGAGATCCGGATCGGCGAGGGCGGCCTTCGCCAGTGCCGTGAGGAACGCGGCGCGCGCACGCGGTATGCCCAAAGCCAAGCCGAGATCATCGATCCGGAGAATTGCCGAGGGCGTGGGGAAAAGATGGGTGAGGTCGTCGAGCGACCGGTCTGGGGGACCGGGAAGCCGCATGCCGGCGAGAGCGACGAGCTTGCCCGCGAGCCCTGTCGCCCGGGCGACGGTGATCTGCTGGCCGAAGATGGCGCGCACCGCAAGCTCGAAGGGATCCCACGCTCCGGGCACGCGCATGCCCGGGCGGGCGGCGACGAGGTCCGCCATCACCGGGTCGGTGGAGAGATGCGCGGCGATGAGGGCGGGATCGGCGTCGAGATCGAAGAGGTGGCGGATACGGCCGGCGATCAGCGGGAGCGCCTCGGCGAGAGGGAAGTGGATGGTGGCGAGGAGAGCGGCGGGCGGCTCGGCAGGGCGGATGCTGATCCAGCCGTGGGCACCATTGATAGCGATGGTGCGCGAATAGACGCCGGAGCGAACCGCCTCGACCCCCGGAATCGCACGTGGACCGAGGAAACCGATCAGCGCGTCCCAATCGTAGGGCGGGCGAAACGCGAGGGTCAGGGTGGTGGGCGAGAGGCGCGCGCCCCCGGCCACTACGAGCGGCTCTGGCTGCGAATCGGGAAACGGTTCCAGCATCCCCTCCTTCTCGTCGCCCCAACCGAGAGCGTCATGTCCCAGGCGAGCCTTCTCACCCATGAAAGCGACCATGAGGCGCACATCGCGTGCACCGACAACCTTCAGTTCATGCGCCCACTCGAGAGCGGATCGATGCAGCTTATCGTCACCTCGCCACCTTACAATATCGGCAAGGCTTATGAACGGCGGCGGCTACTCGAGTATTATGTCGAGCAGCAGGCGCAAGTGATTTCGGAGTGCGTCCGGCTTCTCGGCGCGCGGGGCTCGCTTTGCTGGCAGGTCGGCAACCACGTTGACGACGGTGAGATTTTTCCGCTCGACATGGTTCTCTATCCGGTGTTCCGGGAGCAGGGTCTCAAGTTGCGGAACCGGATCGTCTGGCACTTCGAGCATGGCCTGCATTGCAGCAAGCGGCTTTCGGGCCGCTACGAGACCATCCTCTGGTTCACGAAGACGGACGACTATGTGTTCCATCTTGATCCGATCCGCGTGCCGTCAAAGTATCCAGGGAAGAAGCATTTCAAGGGCCCGAAGGAGGGGCTCCTGTCAGGCCATCCTCTGGGGAAGAACCCTGGCGACGTCTGGATTTTCCCGAACGTCAAGAGCAACCACGTGGAAAAGACCGTGCACCCGTGCCAGTTTCCGGTCGAGCTGGTCGAGCGGCTGGTGCTGGCGCTGAGCGAGCCCGGGGACCGCGTTTTCGACCCCTATATGGGGGTCGGGACCAGCGTCGTTGCCGCGCTGAAGCATGACCGGGTCGGCTATGGCTGCGACATCGTCGCCGCGTACCTGGCGGTCGCGCGGGAGCGGATTCGCGAGCTCTCTGCGGGCACGCTGCGGACGAGGCCGATGAACCGGCCGGTCTATGATCCGTCACTGCCGTACGGGGGACAGCGATGAAGGCGGCGGCGGCTGCGCCTGGCTCAGGTGGCGACCGAGGCATCGAAGCGCCGCCGCAGGAATGTTCGAAGTGGGGCGGGACCCAGAAGAGCAGGGACCTGAGATCCACGGCGGCGTGGGACGCCGTTTCCGTGAGATGACTTCTGTTATGCGTGGGGACACCGGCGTCGAGGCTCCAGATGGGGGCTTTTGCGCAACCCGCCGCCGGGTTCATTCAGGGCGGGTCCACCAACGGTCGGTATAAAACTCGCAATGACGGCGCGAGGGTCGATGACGCGGGGACACGGTGGCGCGGAAATGCGCGGTTTCACGGAATCGGCGCAGGCGATGGCGCCGCGCGTGTCTCCGGGGCGGGCCGGCGGCGGCCGGAAGCGCGAGCAGAGAGGTGAGCGAGGCGAGGAGCGCGGTCGCAGGGCGGGGCATCCCGGGCCCCTATTCGGCGGCAGTGGACATCCGGATCGGGGGAGACACATCGTCGGGGATCGGAGAGACATAGGGCTCGCGGGCGAGGCGGGCCGCGTGATCGGCCTTGGCGCGGGCAAGCAGGGTTTCGTCATGCAAGGCATCGATCGCGGTGCCCGCCATGACCTTCGCCACGTGTAGCAGGCCCTTGTGTGCGGCAGGGGTTTTGCCCTGTGCGGTGAGCTGCCAGGAATGGCCCGGCGTGCCGATGGCGTAGGT
>JBOHMK010000288.1:0-4328 GCA_050730115.1 Acetobacteraceae bacterium | reverse complement strand
GGCTGGTGCACGGCGACACGGCGCTGACACCCTACTCCACCGGCACCTGGGGCTCGCGCAGCATGGTCATGGCCGGTGGCGCGGTGGCCACGACCTGCCGCCTTCTGGCCGATCGGCTGAAGAAGATCGGGGCGCATCTCCTGCAGGCGCACCCCAAGGACGTGACGTTCGAACGCGGACGGGTGGTGAGCGGCCAGGCCGAGATCTCGATCGCGGAGATCGCCCACACCTGGTATCTCGCGCCACAGCGCCTGCCGGTGGACGTCGATCCGGGCGGGCTCGAAGTCACCGCCGGCTACAAGCCGAAGAGCGACCACGGCACCTTCTCTTACGCGACGCATGCCGCGCTGGTCGCGGTCGATCCCGGGGTCGGGTTGGTCGAGATCCTCGATTATTTCGTGGTCGAAGACGCCGGCCAGCTCGTCAACCCGACCATCGTCGAGGGGCAGATTTTCGGCGGGGTGGCGCAGGGAATCGGCACCGGACTCTACGAATGCTCCCCCTACGACAGCGCGGGCCAGCCCTTGGCCTCGACCTTCATGGACTATCTGGTTCCGGGTTTCACCGAGGTTCCCGAAATCCGCCTCGAGCATATGAAGACCCCTTCGCCCTACACCGAGTTTGGCGTCAAGGGCCTCGGCGAAGGCGGCGTGATCGCACCCGCGGCCGCGCTCTTGAACGCCGTCAACGATGCGCTCAGGCCGCGCCGGGCCGTCGTCACCGACCAGCCGGTCACGCCCGCGCGCATCCTCGCGGCACTCCGCGCCGCCGGGACGGAACCGGCACGGTGAAGCCGGTCGATTTCGACTATGCGAAGCCGGCCACGCTCGCCGCGGCGATCGCTCTCCTGGCCGAGGGGAACGGCAACGCCAAGGCGGTCGCCGGTGCGCAATCGCTCGGCCCGATGCTCAACCTGCGGCTGGTCCGGCCCGAACTGCTCGTCGATATCAGCGCGATCCCGGACCTCCTCGGCGTGCGCACGAAGGGAAACTCACTGCTGATCGGCGCCGCCGTCACCCATGCCGAGTTGGAGGACAACGCGAGCCCGGATCGGACTCGCGCCGTGCTGGCCGGCATCGCCGGTGGCATCGCCTATCGCGCCGTACGCAACCGCGGCACGATCGGTGGCAGCCTTGCGCATGCCGACCCTGCTGCCGATTGGCTGGTGTGCACGACCGCACTCGGTGCGAGGCTCGTGCTCCAGGGCCGCGGTGGCCGCCGCACGGTCAACGCGGCGGAGTTCGTGGTCGGGGCGTTCGAGACCGTGCTGGCACCGGACGAGCTGATCGTCGAAGTGCACGTGCCGATGCTTTCTGCCGCTGCGCGCTGGGGCTACTATAAGGTCTGCCGCAAACGGGGTGAGTTTGCGGATGCCAGTGCTGCGGTGCTGGTTGACGAAGCCCGCCGGACCCGGTGCTGCGTAGTCGGCGCCACCGCCGGCTGGCCGATCGTGATTGACGATCCGCGTCCGCTCGCGGAGCTCGCAGGAGAGGCGGTGGTTGCTGAAGCCCTTGCCGGAACCGCGTTGGCCAGTGATCCGCTGGCGATCCGCGTGCATAGCGTCGCTCTGGCGCGCGCCATCGTAATGGCTTCGGCATGAGTGCGAACGCGCCTCATGCGCGGACGGTGACACTCACGGTCAATGGCCGGAAGGTGGCCCGGGTGGCGTCGCCGCGCACGCATCTTGCCGATTTTCTCCGTGAGGGCGAGCTTCTGACCGGCACGCATCTCGGCTGCGAACAGGGCGTGTGCGGCGCCTGCACCATCCTGCTCGACGGGCGGCCGGTGCGTGGCTGCCTGACATATGCGGTCGCCTGCGAAGGGCGAAGCGTGACCACGGTGGAGGGCCTGGAAGAGGATGAAATCGCCGCCCGGTTACGGGATGCGTTTTCCGCCGAGCACGGGCTGCAATGCGGGTTCTGCACGCCCGGCATGCTGATCTCGGCGCGCGACGTGGTCGCGCGCCTGCCGGACGCGGACGATGCCCGGGTCCGCGTAGAGATGAGCGGCAATCTCTGCCGTTGCACGGGCTATGTCGGCATCGTGAGGGCGATCCGCCGCGTATTGGATCAGCGGAAGGCCCAAGGAAAAGCGAGGTAACGGACGTTGCCGGAAGTCGCTCAGAGCTTCGTCGTCCCGTTTCCCCGCGACCATGTCTGGCGGGAATTGCACGACTTCGAGATGGTCGCAGGCGCGATGCCGGGAGTGTCGCTGGACGGGGCTCCCGAAGGCGGGCACCTCAAGGGGAGTCTTGGTCTCAAGCTCGGCCCCATCAGCACCAACTTCGCAGGCGTCGCCGAGATCTCGATGGACGATGCCACCCACAGCGGGATCGTCCATGGTCAGGCGCTGGATCGGAAGAACAATTCGCGAGCCCGCTCGGAGATCCGCTTCAGCCTCGCCGAAGACAATGCCGCGACCCGGGTGGATCTGCAGATCACGTTCACGCTCTCCGGGACGCTCGCCCAGTTCAGCCGCGGCAGCATCGTCCAGGAACTTGCGCAAAGGCTGACCCGCGAGTTCGCGGGCAATCTCGGCTCGGCGATGGCCACCCGGCTCGCCGGGAGAGGAGCGTGCGAGCAGAAGACGGTGGCAAGCGGAGCCGCCGCGCGCGCCTCGCCGCAGCAGTCCCGGCCAATCGGTCTCGTCGGCCTCTTGTGGGCCGCGTTCGTCGCCTGGCTCCGTCGCCACCTCGGAAGCCGCGCCGGCGGCAAGGACATGGTGCTGTGAGCGGCGGGTTTTGCGGACAGTTTCAATGCCAGCGTCGTGAGCATGCGGTCTGTTGGCGTGACAGCGGAAGCATCGTCAACGTCCCGGCTTGCGAAGGCCCCGGGTTGCAGAGGCAACCGGAATGTTCACCCAGATCCAAACAGGGAGAGAACGCTATGAAGCGCATATCGTGGCTGATCGCCGGCCTCGCCTTGGCGATATCAGGGGCGCCACTCGCAGCCAATGCCCAGACCGCCAAGCCGAAGTCGGTGAAGATTGCCATCGTCACATTCTTCTCGGGCTCGGGTGCAGTCGCCGGCGGCCCCACCGTGGATTCGGCCAAGATCACGGTCGAAGGGATCAACAAGGCGGGCGGCATCGATGGCGTGCCGATCGAGGTGCAGTATGTCGATGAGTCGGGCGGATCGACCAAGCAGGTGGCGGAATTCCGCTCCCTCGCCGGCCATGTCGCGGCGGTCATTGGCTACGCCTCCAGCGCCGACTGCCTCGCCGTGGAGCCGGTCGCCGAGGAGTTGCATGTCCTGACCTTCTTCTCGGATTGCGACGGCGACGCCCTCTACAAAGGCACCGCCAATGAGTGGATCTTCCACACCATTCCGTCGGACGCGACCAATGCGTTGGCGATGGCCTTCTACATCGCCAAGATGTATCCGCACATCAAGACCATCGCCGGCATCAATCCCGACTACGCATACGGGCGGGACGAGTGGAAATACTTCACCATGGCGATGCAGAAGCTGCATCCGGGCGTCACGCTCGGGACGGCTTTGTTTCCCGCACTCTTCTCCGGCCAATATACGAGCGAGCTTTCGCGCCTGCAGGGCGAGCGGCCTGACCTGATCCTCTCCAGCACCTGGGGCGGGGACGTGGTGGCGCTGATCCAGCAGGGGACCGCGCTAGGCTCGTTCGGCCAGAGCCTGTTTGCGCTGCCCGCCGGCACGGAAGGCGGCGTCGAGGCCATGACCGCCGTGCCTGCAGGGGTCGTCTTCGGCGCCGAGCATGGCTGGCTGATGCATCCCGGGAAAATCGAAAATCCCGAGATCGCGGCGTTTGTCGAGGAGTATCATAAGCAGACGCATCATTATCCGGTCTCTCCCTACCCGTTCACGATCCAGCGGCCGATCTTTTCGCTGGTTGCCGGCTACCAGGCGGCGATCAAGGCCAACGGCGGCCACTGGCCGAGTGCCGATGAGGTCGCTCGCGCCCTGGTCGGCGTGCACGTGACGACGATGCTGGGCTCGTTTGAGATCCGGAGCGATCATGTCGCCACGGTGCCCGAGATGGACGGGGTGACCGTGCGTTCCTCGAGCTACCCGTTCTCGGTGCTCAATAAGATCATCGAGTTTCCGGCGAGCATGCTGATGGCGCCGGTCGGAGAGAGCGAGGAGAGCTGGATCGGCAAGCTCACTCCGGCGTCGCTGGCAAACGTGCCCGCGCCGAAAGAATATCAGCCCTGAGATCGCAGGGCGGCCCCGCGCCTGATCGGCGCGGGGCACGTGCCGCCCCGCTCATTGATTTAAGATGACGATCCCTCAGTTTCTTTCCAGGAGTTTGCTGAAAAACCAGGGCAAGGGCTCCGCCCTTGACCTGCTGGGGCC
>JBOHMK010000287.1:0-8183 GCA_050730115.1 Acetobacteraceae bacterium | reverse complement strand
TCCTGATCTCGAGCTCGAGATGATAGCGGAATCGTCGCGGCCCGACGGCCTGGATGTGGGCAACGACGTCGCTCAACCCGTCATCGAGGCTCCGGGTGGTGCGATAGCCCAACAGATCCCGCGCCTTGGCGCTGCTGCACCACGCATGCTTGACCTCGGCCGGGCGATCGCGAAGATGGATCGCCTGCCCCTCGAAGCCGGTGATCTCCTTGAGCCGGCGGCATAGCGTGTTCACGGATATGAACTCTTCGTCCGGTCCGATATTGACAACCTCTCCGAGGCCACGGTCCGACAGGCCGAGCGCCAGCAGCGAGGCGAGGCAATCATCAACGTGGCTGAAACAGCGCTGCTGTTCGCCGTCGCCATAGATGAAGGGCTGGCGGCCCTGCAGCATCAGATTGGCCATGATGCTGGCGACATTGCGGTAAGGATCGTCGAACTTCTGTCGCCGGCCGATGACGTTGTGCGGCACGGCGATCGCGTATTCGAAGCCGTGCACGCGGGCGAGTTCGATCAGGGCCTGCTCCGCGGCTATTTTGGCGATGCCGTAGGGATCCTGCGGCCGGGGGCAGAAGCTTTCCTGGAACGGCACCTTATTGGTGCCGTAGCGGGCCATCGAGCTGCAGAAGACAATGCGTCTGACCTCGTCCGAGATCGCCGCCGAGAAAACGGCGACGGATCCGGTCACGATGTTGTCCATGACCATCGCCGGGGAGAAGACCGAGAGTCCTTCATAGGCGGTGGCAGCGCAGTGATAGACAAGTTCCGCGCCGCGCATGAATTTTTCCATGGCGTTGAAATCGCGGCAGTCGGACTGGTGGAAGATGACATCTGCCGGCACGTTGATCAGCTCGCCGCCGATCAGGCTGTCGCAACCGACCACCTCATGGCCCGTTGCCAGCAGGTGCTCGGCGAGGTGGCTGCCGAGGAAACCGGCAACGCCGGTGATGAAGATGCGCATGATTGGTCGGGGGTCAGCGTGTGAGAGTCGCACGCAGGCACTGACCGCCCTTGTTGAACCGCCGCTCGACTGCGGTCGCGGCAAAGCCGAGCGTCCTGGCGATCGACCGGATCTTGCCCGCCGTATAGGCGCTCTTGTGGAACTGGCCAGGCCCGTTCTGGTTGCCGAAGAACATGGTTTGCAAGATGCCCCAGCGCTGATCGAGCGCGCGGCCGCAGCCCGCATAGTCATCGGCGTGACCAACGACATAGAAGCTTCGCCAGTCGTCGCGGGCAGCCAGGAAACGGTTGCAGACCCATTCGAAGTCGGGGACTTCGATCACCATCTCTCCGCCCGGCCGGAGCACCCGCGCCATCTCCTGCCAGACCGCCCGCTCTTCGGCGAAACTGAAATGTTCGAACACATGCTCGGCGAGCACCGCGGTCACCGATCGGTCCGGAAACGGCAGCGCCGTCGCGTCGATCTCGGTGACCACGCCCGGGGCACGGCTGACGCGATCGATGTTGATCCAGCCAGGCAGGACATTGGTGCCACAGCCGATATTCAGCTTGAGGCCAGGATCGACCGCGTGGCAGGTGAACATCCTGGAATCGAAACCGGGCGCTCCGTCCATCATCATCCTCCGTTCAGGCTGCACCGGCGGAACCCGATTGCAGCTTCCTTTGAGGCAGCATCACGAGTTCGCAGAGGGCGGCCGAAAAATCCGCTTCCGGCACAATGGCCTGCACTTCCCTGAGCGAGGCGGCGAGGCCGGCCGCCGCCCAGGGCACGAGTGCCGGGTCGAGCCGGTCGATCGCCGAAAAGAGCTCCGGCAGAGCCCGGCGGAGTGACGCTGCCTCGGCCAGCAGCATCGGCATCCAGCGGGCACGAAACAACTTCGGCACCGCTTTCATCAGCCGGGCGCGAAATTCGGCATCGATGCGTGCCACCGCAAAGGTTTCGAGATGGGCGTAGGCGGTGGTGATCAGTGGGGTTCGCCATCGCTGCTCGGCCAATGGCCCGTCGAGCGGTTGGTGGCGATTGGCAGCCAGAGTGGCGCGCCGCGCGAGCTCATAAACCGGGCGCCCGCCGTCGTGGCGCCAGAAAAGGATTTCCGGAACGTGGCGGATCTCGCCGTAGAGTGCGAGCTCGGCAAGCAGCGCGTGATCCCACCCCGCGCGATAGAGAATGGGTGCCAGCCGATCCACGAAGCGCCGGCGATAAACCCCCCAGAAACTCGGCGAACTGGTGTAGGTACGCATCACCGCGAGCGCACGCTCGAACGGGTCGGGGCCAACGGCGGTGAGGCGGTGCGTTGGCGGATAGATCTCGCGAAGCGAGCCAACGCCCTTGAACACCAGGCCCGCAGCGTGACACATCGCGCAGTCCGGATGTTCGAGCAGAACGGCCATTGTCTTTTCGATGAAATCCGGGGCGATCGGATCGTCCCCCGATTTCGGCATCACGAAGTCGGCGCCGCCGTTCCAGAAGGCGCGTTGGAACGCGGCCACCGCGCCGCCGTTGCAGGCGGTGCGGCGAAACCCGATGGCGGGGAAACGGGCCGCATAGTCGGCAAGGATCGCCGCCGTGGCGTCGCTCGAGCCGTCATCGAAAAGGCTGATCGAGAGATGGGGCCAGGTCTGCGCGAGCAGACTTTCAATCACCGGCCCTACGGTCGCCTCGCCGTTGCAGACGAACAGATTGACGTCAACCAGAGGCCGGACAGACATGGCAGTTTTCGCAAAGCTTCCGACGCACGCGAAAGAAGCTAGCAAACCTCCCTTGCCGAAGAATTAAGCACGCTCACCGGATCGGCGCCGCACCGGCGGCCCGGCACCATTCGCTCCACGCAAAGCGCAGCGCCGTGGCGAGACTCCGGCCAAAACGCGGCGCATCGCAAAGCGGGCTCGCCGCAACGCGCGCGCGGAGCTCCTGGCGGAGACGTGCGAGTGCCCCGAGATCGTGCGCCTTGGCAACCGCGAGGCGCTCATAGCCGTCGAGATCGCGGGCCACCCAGTCATCGAGGCCGGCATTGGAAAGATGGCTCAACGAATGGCGGGAAGCGAAGGTTTCGCCTGGGAGGGTGACGGTCGGAACACCCATCCACAACGCTTCGCAGGTCGTGAGGCCGCCGGAATAGGGGAAGGGATCGAGTTGCAGATCGAGACGATTATATTCGGCGAGGAACTCGCGGTGCGGCGAGGCGCCGGCGAGGATCAGTCTCTCGCGACCGATGCCGTGCCGGGCAAAAGCGGCAGTCACCTCGTCGCGGATCGGTTGCTCATCGAACTGGTGGGTCTTGAGCAAGAGGCGCGAGTCTCTGACGCCGGTAAGGATCCGGGACCAGCTTCGGATGACGTCGGGAGTGATCTTTGCGAGGTTGTTGAGGCAGCCGAAGGTGACCGTACCGGACGCGAGGGCCGGCAGCTCGGTGATCGCCGGCGCGTAGGGTGGCGGACTGTAGCAGACATAACCGTCGGCGAGGCGAAGCAGCCGCTCGGTGTAGAAGCCTTCGAAGCCGTCCGGCGTCTGCCACCGGTCGGTCAGGAACCAGTCCATCTCGGCAAGACCGGTGCTGTGGCTTTGCATGCCGACCCACTTCACCTGCACCGGCGCAGCACGAAGCGCCAGCGCCGGCAGACGTCCTGCATCCCCGTAACCGCCGAGATCGATCACGATGTCGACCCCGAGCTCGCGGATCTCGGTGGCGAGCGCAGCATCGTCGAGCCGCCCGACTTCGTGCCACTCTGCCGCCACCGCGCGGAAGCGGCCGGCCATCCAGTCGCGGCTGGTTCGTTGCGTAAGGCCGATCAAACTGAACTCTGCGGGATCGAGCGCCTCGAAGGCGGCGACGGTGAGCCAGCCTACCGGGTGGACGCGGAGCGAGCCGGAGAGCAGCCCGACCCTGAGCGGCCGGGCCGGATCCGGCCGATTCCGAAGCCGCACTGCCGGCCCGCGGGGAAGAAGCGATGCGTGCCGTTTCGCTGCAGCAAGAACCTCGGCACCGCTCACGCCGGCGCGATACGGCAGAATGTTGCAGCCGATGCGCGTCGGCAGAGTGTGCTCCGGGGCCATGGCGGCGGCGCGGGCGAGCACCGCCACCGCTTCTTCCTGTCGGCCGAGGGAGACCGCAGCCGAGGCGAGGTTGCAGAACGGCACAATGTCGTCCCCGCGCTCCCCCGTCAGCGCCGTCAAAACGCTGTAGGCCTCCCAGTGCCGGTAGCGCCGCATCAGGACCGCGCCCAGGATGTTGCGAAGCTCGGCCCGATCCCGGTGCCCGAGCGCGATCGCGCGGCCGAGTTCCATCTCCGCCTCGGCCAGTTGCTCGGCTTCGGCGAGCCGTCGGCCCAGAAGCGCCGCGATCTCGGCGTTCTCGGGTGCCAGCACGGAGGCGGCTTTCAGGGCGTCGATTCCCTCCATCTCCCGGCCGAGTGCGCCAAGCAGCGCGCCGTGCGCTGCGAGAGAGACCGCATCGAGCGGGTTGGCCGCGACCGTGAGCGCAAGGCGCGCACGTTCTGCTTCACCGGCCTCCGCCCGCCGCGCAGCTTCGCCGCGCGCGAGTGCGAAGCCGAGGTCGCCCGGGGCGAGGCGTTGGGCCTCGGCATAGGCGCCAAGCGCGCCCGGCCAATCGCCGTTCCGCGCTCGTGCCTGCCCGAGCCGGCCCCAGAGCACGGCCGTAGCGGGGGACCGGCGACATGCTTCGAGGAGTTCCGCCTCAGCCGGCATCGCTGCTAACCGGGGGGTCTGGGGCCTCAGGTCCCCCAAGGTCCCATTAGGCGGCTCAAGGGCGGAGCCCTTGACCTGGCTTTTCAGCAAGCTCCTAGTCGTCATCGTTGCTCCGGGCCAGCACCGCCAGCAGACCGGCGACCGGCACGCCGTTTTCGACACGCAACGTCTCTCGCCTCAGATCGATGACGCGAAGGCCGGCATCCCGGGCCGAGCCTTCGCAAAGCGCTTCCGCATGGGCGTAGCTTCCGTCCGGGCGGAGTTCCCAACCCCGGGTGTCGAGCCGCTCGGCGGGCATCGCCTCGAGCGAGAGGATGAACCGCCCGCCCGGAGCAAGCCGTCGCTCAACGGCGCCGAAGACCGAGCGGAGCGGCCCGAACCAGGTCAGCACGTCGGCGGCCAGGATCAGTGGCAAGCCGCGCTCATCGGCGGCCAGAAAATCCGCGAGATCGGCTTCTACGAGGTCGGCGTAGAGCCCCCATTCCCGTGCCGCCGAGAGCATCGCGGGGGAGAGGTCGAGACCAACGAAAGGCCCGAGAGGCAGATCGGAGAGCGCGATCGCTGCCATCCCGCTGCCGCAGCCGAGATCGAGGACAGGGCCGAGCTTGCCCGCCTGGGGGAGGGGCACGTGGGCCAGCACGGCGGCGCGAATGAGGCCGGGCACGCGGTCTCCGGCGGCGATCATGGCGCGCGCGAAGCCCGGCGCCGCGCTTTCGAAACGCGCCCGAACGGCCTCCGGCGGCGCGCGCTCGGGCGGTGGCAAAGCGCCGGTTGCGGCGGCCATGTGGCGAAGAGCGGCGTCGGCGGGGTCGAGCTTCAGCGCCTCGGCGAGCCATTTCGCGGCCTCGCCGCCACGCCCTTGAGCGACCGCCGCCTCACCGAGGAAACGGAAGATGCTGGCACTGGCAAGTCCGGCCGCGAGTGCTTCGGTCGCGAGATTTTCGGCCTTGGCCGGATCATCGCGGCGCAGTGCCGCGCGGATCGCCGCCTCGCGCAAATCGGCGCGCCCCGGCGCGCGGGCGATGCCTTCTTCGAGCAGGTGAGCAGCCCGGGCGGCGTCACCGCTGCGGGCGGCGGCTTCGGCTGAGCCGAGCCGGAATTCGACATTCTCGGGATCCGCCGCAACCGCATCGGCGAGACAGGTCAGGGCGGCAGATGAGTCCCCATTCTCCATCAGGAGCAGGCCGAGGAGCGCCTTGGCGCCCGCATCGCGAGGCGCGGTGATGACCGCTTCGGCAGCATCGCGGATCGCGGCCGAAGCGTCGCCAGCCTGATGCAGGAGCCCAGCGCGGCGCTTCAGTAACCCGACCTCCGCCGGCCCTCCGCTGAATGCCGGGGCAAGTGCTGCAATCGCGTCGGGAATGCGCCCTTCTGCCTCCGCCAGCTCGCTTTCGAGGAGCGGCATTCCGCAGCCCGCGGGTCGGAGGCGCTTCAGCGCGGCAATCAGCGGGCGCGCCGCGCCCGGACGGCCGGCGCGCAGCAGTGAACGCGCCGAACGCACGAGATCGTCGGGGTCGGGGCCAGAGGATCTGTCAGCGGCAATGACCGGGGTTTCGGGCGGCATCGATGGCTCCTTTTGAGCCGCAACGGGGACGGCGGAATCGTGCGGCCGGCTCAGACGACCAGGCCCTGGGCCTGGGTGGCCAGCGCCGAAAGGCTCGGCTGGGTGTTGCTCGCGGTGGCGTTCGCCTGCTCGGCGATCAGGTAGCGCTGCACGAAACTCTCGACGAACTTCGGGTCCTTGAACTGGCTGATGTCGAGCCTCGAACTGATCGCCCGCTGCTGCGCCTCGAGCGGCTGAAAGACGATCTGCTCGGGGATTCCAAGCGCCCCGGTCACCACCTGGAACATCGTGTCGTTGCCGAGAATCTGATCGACCGAGGTGATGGAAGAGGCCTCGGAGCGGAAGGTCAGCGCATTGGAGAGGCCGGGCGTAACCTGATCGAGCGATGCCAGCCAGGTGTACTCGGCATAGCCGTTGGCGATCGTCGAAATGACCGAGGGGTTTTGGATGACCGAAAGGCCCTTGGTCGCGAAATCGTACGTCTGCACCACCGGCAGCCAGCGCGAATCGGTGAGCTGGTTGACCAGAGAATTCGCATCGGACGGGTTGGAGAGAAGCGTCTTGGTGGCGAGCGCGGTGTAGGGGATCTGGTCGGCGAGGCCGTTGGCGGTGAGCAGCACCTGCATCACCGTCGGGTTGGCGAGCAGTTGGGCCGGGCTGGTCGCACTCTTTACCGCCGTGGTGAAGGCACTGATCGCCCGCGCCACTTGCGGCTCCGCCGCGGTGACCGCGATGTCCTTGCTCTCATTCTGCTCCGCTTCGTTGAGCGCCGCGACCGGATTGGTCTCCGAGGCCGAGGTGCCGGAGGCGCCGTAGCCGTAGAGCGTATCGATCAGGCTGCCGGCCGTTCCACCGCTGGCAGCAAGCGGAGAAATGAGTGCGGCATAATCGATGCCGCTCGTGATGCTGGTGCCCATCTCTCATCCAGCCTCGTTGTGGCGCCCGGCCGCTTGGCTCAGCCCTCGCCGGCGAGGCCGGCGGCGATGTTTTCGTTGACGGCGATCAGGAACTCGAGGTTCGGCTTCTCGCGGCCGACTTCGCGCTGCACGGCGAGCCCGACCGAAGCAATCGCGCCGCGGAGCTGGGCCGGCAGTGGGCTCGCCGGATCGAACACCAGATCGAGCACCGCATTCCACAAACGCCGGTTATCGGAGACCGCTCGAACCTGATCGAGGGCGCTCCCCTGGTGCGCAGCACGGAGCGCGCCGTTGGCGCGGCGGAACACGTCCGCCTCGCGCTGGCGATTGCTGCGGGCCAGAGATGCGGCCCGGTAGGCAGAGAGGCCATTTGCCATGTTGGGCATGCTTAGGTCAGTCTCCTTTCGTCTGGATGGGGCGGCTCGGGCTCGAAGCCGTTTCCGGGTAACCGCAAACCCGCCGCGGGAGCCGAGGATGTGCGGCCGAGCACCGTGTCTTCATGGCGGATGATGCGGCGCGCCAGCTTCAGCGCCTGGTAGCAATCATCCGCTTCGGCGGCGGCCATGGCGCGGTCAAGGATTTCGCGCGCCAGCATCGATGTCGTTGCAACCTTGAACTCGCCGATCAGCACGCGCGCCGAAGCGAGCCCCCGCACGCGCTCTTCCTCGGTGCCGATATAGGCCGATTGCAGAGCGAAATAGATCCGCCGTGCCGGGCTGTCGGCAGCGGCGGCCGGCATGATCTGCTTGCCGAACAGAAAGCGTGCCTTGGCCGTCAATTCGATGCGCGACTTGGTACGAAAGCGGATCGGCGCGCCGTTGACGATCATCACCTCGCCTTGTCGTAATTCCAGGACCAGCGTCGACATTCGCGCATTTCCATCCGGCGCCGTTCCGCCGCGGGAGGCGGCGGACAGGGGGAGTCACGGCAGGTAAAGAACGGCAGCAGGCATTTTGCCTGCTGCCGTGACGGCGTATTACGGGAACAGCTTCAGCAGGATGGCCGGCGCCTGGTCGGCGATCGTCAGCGACTGCGT
>JBOHMK010000286.1:0-1942 GCA_050730115.1 Acetobacteraceae bacterium | reverse complement strand
GGATATTTGAAAGCCAAGACACAAATGAGTTGCTGAAGGTCAAAGAAACACCCGGCGGCGCGATTCTTACAATTCGCAGAAATCCACCTGAGCAATTGACCTGCTACCCTGCGTGATAGGCGGATCTTTGGCGCACCTGCGGACGTTCCCCGCTTGCTTGTTCTTGAAACGATCGACCGGACCTGGTCCGTTGTTGTCGACTGTCGAACTTTTTGGGGCAAGGCATAAGCGCCGGTATCGCCGCATGCGGAAGACCTCGGCCGGCGTCCACCCGGCGTCGATGTGCGGTCGATCGGACCCGGCGTCGAATGATGACAATACCACGCCGGACGCCCGGTTGAAGTATGCGAACGCGACTGCCGCCGGATAGCGAACCGGTGGCCAAAGCTCAGGCTTTGACCGGCCTCGAGGAAGAGGCGAGCGGGTGCGCGAGGCCCGCAAGGCCCGCATCGAGCGGGAATGCCCCCGGCGGCAGGCACGATCTCCCGGCAGCGGATCAAACCCGAAAGTGCCGCCGCATCAGCGGCCAACCTCGGCGCGATCCCGGCCGAGCCGTCGGTCCGGTCCGGGCAGCGCCGCGCCGGCGGCGTGGGATGCCAGGCTTCCGTCTCCAACACCGAGGCGGCAGGTTTCGGCAGACCGCGCTGATGCGCGAACGCGTCGTGACTGATCCGGTCCAGGGCCCTTTCGGCCTACCAGCAGCCCTTGAAGTGCGCCCAGCCGTCCTCCGAGGTCATGGTCGCGACCGCCGTGGCCATGGTGCGGGCGTTTCGATCCCCCATCTGCCACCAGGAGCCGGAAAGGAGAAAAACGACGGCCATCGCCGCGGTACAGCCATCGCGCGCCGAGGCGACAATGGCCTTGCTCACCCGCTCTTTCGGACGCTCTTCTCCCCTGGCGGCGGAGTAGAGCTTCTTGCCCAGTGAATGCAGCCCCTTGAAGATGGCGGAAACGCCGAGGGTCCCGACGCCGATGGCCACGAGCCCGACATTGCGCTCCTTTTTGTCGACGATGTACTGAATATTCCCGGCACACTGGCCGCATCGGCAACCATAGGCAACGGCGCTGCCCCCACCCTTCGCCGCATCGTCCTTGAGGTCGTGCAGGCTGAAGATCTGGCTGGCCTGGCTGGCAACCACGGCGGCCGCGATCCAGGGGGCAAGAACGGCGCCGATCGGCGCGATCGTCAGCGCCACCGGGCCGACGGCGGCAAGCGTCGCGCCGCTCGACACACCAAGCGCGGAAACGGCCTGGGTCGCGCCCGCCTGCGCGGCCGACGGCCCCAGCTTCTGCATCAGGGACGCGAGAACAGCTTGGAATTGTTCCCATTTACCGTAGCAGAGCTTGCCCTGCTGGATGATCACGCCGCTCAGCTCCTGCAGCTCTTCCGGCCTCGGCAGTGACATGCGCACCTTCCCGTTCGTGTCCGGCCCGTTCGTGTCCGGCCCGTTCGTGTCCGGCCCGTTCGTGTCCGGCCTGGCATCGCCAATCGATTCGCCATCTCGGGCGAGTGCCCGCCGCCGGAGCCGCATTCCGACCCTGCGCTGCGACCGGATTCGACGATACGGAGTTGAAGGATTCGATAAAATCCGCGACCGAGATCCACGGTTGGCCGGTGCGTCGGCCGAGATGGGGACCTACGGCCGGGCCGGCGATCATGCGTCAATGTCGGGTCTGCCGGGCTGGCGCGGTGCAACCGTCCCTTCGGTGCGGTGGATTGGCGGAATTCGCTGCGTTCTTCCGCCCTCCTACCCGGCGCTTATGGTGCTCGTGGTGGTGGTCAGCCCTGCGGGCGGAGCGGGACGCGTGCGACGCTCCGCCAGGGGGCGCGTAAAGCAGGCCGAGCGTCAGGAGGCGGTGCGGCGACGACGGCGGATGCCGACCAGTCCGAGAACGGCGAGCCCGGTGCCGAGCAGCGCCAGGGAGCCCGGCTCGGGGACGG
>JBOHMK010000285.1:0-3419 GCA_050730115.1 Acetobacteraceae bacterium | reverse complement strand
GGTCTACGAAGCACGGATCGCCGGCAGCCTGCTCGGCCATTTTGCGGCCGCGATCAATGGCCAGGCGGTGGCGCGCGGCCTGAGCTTCCTCAAGGACCAGCTCGGAGCAGCGGTCTTCGCCAAGGGGATCCGGATTTTCGATGATCCCGTCCGCCGGCGTGGTCTGCGCTCCCGCCCGTTCGACGCCGAGGGTCTGCCCACGTCTCAGCGCCTGCTCATCGAGGATGGGAGGCTTGAGAGTTGGCTCCTCGATCTTGCGAGTGCGCACCAGCTCGGTCTGGCGTCGACCGGGCATGCGGTGCGCGGGACCTCCGGCCCCCCGCACCCGGCGCCGAGCAATCTTTATCTTGCGCCGGGCCCGCTTTCTCCTGAGGCGCTGGTGGCGGAGATCGGAGAGGGGCTCCTGGTCACCGAACTCATCGGCATGGGCGTCAACACCTTGACCGGCGATTACAGCCGCGGAGCCGCCGGGTTCATGATCCGTGGCGGCAGCGTCGCCGAGCCGGTCGCGGAGATCACGGTTGCCGGCAATCTCAAGGACCTGTACGCGACCCTCGCCGCCGCCGACGATCTCCGTGTCCGCCGTGGCACCGACGCCCCAACGGTGCGTGTCGAGGGCATGACGATGGCGGGAGCTTAGTGTCCCGATTCCGCAATCCCTGGCTATCGGTTGGCGCCTTGATCGGGACACTAGAGCAGATTCCGGTAGAATTGAACCGTCATTGCGAGCGAAGCGAAGCAATCCAGACCTGCGGTGCCGACTCCGGGCTGCTTCGTACGCTCTGCGGGGCTACTCGTAATGGCGTCTTTGATTCGACGCGAACGGAATATGCTCTGGCCCACTTTCACTCATGCATGAGTGACGCCCACGACCGAGAAAAATCTTACCCTCGCCCTCTCGCGGGTCCCCGTAGCGCGTGCCCGACGGGAGCCCCCCGAGAGGGTCGCGCGCAGCGCGGGGTGACAGCCTTCGTGCGCGATGGTCTCTGGTCAAGACTCTCTGGCGTCATTTTGCCGACCAATGTCATGGCACTGGCGGATCGCTGCGCGATCCTGCCAACAGCCATATTGATCTAGCCCGCGGCGCGGCGCACGCGGGTTGGCGCGCCCGATGACTGTCCTTCTGTTTCTTCGCCATCTTGCGTTTGCCGCGGCCCTCGCCGTGATCTCGGCCTGGACAGTGCGGATGATGATCGCCTTCGGTCCGACCGATCATCCGGACGAGCGAAAGGGGCACGCGCGGCCGACGCCGAAATCCGGCGGCGTAGGGATCGCCGTCGCGTTTCTGCTCGGGATTGCGATTCTCTATCGGTTCCGGGGCTTCGCTCCGCTCGCCGATCCCTATTTCCGCGGCGTCGTGCTGGCCGCGATTGTGATCGCGATCGTTTCGTTCCTGGACGATCTCTACGATTGGCCGTTCATCGTCAAGCTGGCGGCCCAGCTCGTGGCGGCGACTGCTGCGGTCGCGAGCGGACTCTATCTGCAGAAGCCGCGGCTGCCCTATTTCGGCGCCACCGATATCGGCTGGCTCGGACCGCCGGCGACGCTCTTCTGGATCGTATTCGTAACCAATGCGATGAACTTCATCGACGGCCTCGACGGCCTTGCCGGCGGTGTCGCGCTGATCGCCTGCCTGTTCTTTTCGGGGATTGCCGCGCTGCAGGGCACCTGGTTCGCCTACTTCGCGGCGCTGCTGCTGGCCGCCGGCTTGATCGGCTTCCTGCCGTTCAACCTGCCGCCGGCACGCATTTTCATGGGCGATGTCGGCAGCCAGTTCTGCGGTTTCGTGCTGGCGATGCTGGGCGTGGTGGCGGCCCGTTTCGAGAGCGTCGAGCTGTCGTTCGTGATGGTGCCGATGCTGCTCGCCGGGCCGCTTTGCGACGTTGCCTTTACGCTCGCCAGACGGACCATCGCCGGCTTTTCTCCGATCCGTCCGCATCGCGGATTTCTGTTCCAGGTAGCCCAGCGCTCGGGTGTGCCTGATCTCGCGATCGCGGGCGTGCACTGGGGTTTTGCGGTTTTCGGGGGCCTTTGCTGTCTGCTGTTCCTGGGCGCCGGCGGCATCTTCAAGCCGCTGATCACGATTTTGCCGGTACTGCCGCAACTGGCCTGGCTCGGGTATGTTCGGCAGCGATCTCGCCGCGCCGGCATTGGCGCCTGGGGTTGAACGCGGTGCAGCGGAGGCACGGGTGAAAGCAGAGGGGCGCAGACGCTGGTCCGCACCCCTCTGCCCGGCGAAGCGATCTCGTGATGCGCCGGGCGCGTTCCTGACCCGGCGCGCCGATCACATGTTGCCGCCGGTCTGGTGGGCGAGGTCCACGTTCCACGGCGCGAACCTGTCGCTACGGCCGCGAGCGATGCTGGAGGCAAGCGGCGCCGCACCCTGGTAATTGAAGATCGGCACTGCTTCCGAACCGCGGCCGCTTTGCGCGTAGGGTGTCGAAACCGCCGCGCTGGTCGTTGTACCCGGGGTGGCCGGAGTGACCGGGCTCGCGGCGTTGGCGACCACGGCACCTGCAAGCAGCAGGGCCGTGAATGAGGTAGCAATCAGAGTCTTCATCGGGAGCGTCCTTTCGATTCGGGCGGAGCACATTCATGGCCCCGCCAACGGCCGCGTAGTTAGGGAGACGGCGTGCGGTCCAGTAGGCGCGAAAGGGTCCCTCAGCCATTCGAGCTCAACATGGAATAGTTTTGGGGCTTCGTTTGTCGCATGCCTCATCCGGCCGGCATTTCGGGTGCCGATCGACTCGGAACGAAGGCAGGATATTCAGGAGTTGCCGACTCCAGCTTGCTATCTGCAGCTCTGGGAGAGGGCTGCGCAGAGCGCGCCGGGTGCAGCCGAGGCGTCCCAAAACGCAAGTGGGCTTGCAGTTTGCCGAAAACGGGGTCGCGGGTTCCGCCGGGAAAATACGCGGCCCCCCGCACGCCGCCATTGGTACGCCTTTGGAATCCCTTCTCTTGAAGTTGGGGGGTCTGGGGCCTCATGCCCCCGAGGCCCAATTCGGCGGCTCAAGGGCGGAGCCCTTGCCCTGGCTTCTCAGCAAACTCCTGGCGGTCTTTCGGGCCTGTGGGACGGCTGCGGTCGCCCGACGCTTCGGCAGCCCGGCGCGCCGGTTATCCGTTGCCGCCGGTCTGCCGCGTGAGGTCCACGTTCCACAGTACGATGTTGCTGGTACGAGCGTGGCCACCGCTCGACGTAAGCGGTGCGGCGCCCTGGTATAGAAAGTTCGGCAGCGCGTCCGAACCACGGCCGCATGATGGCTGCGATCATCGCCGGCGTCACCAGCTTCTAGTACCCCGGATCAGACTTGCGTGATACACTGTCCGCGACGAAATTCCTTCCTCCCTCCCCCTTGTGGGGAGGGTGGCGCGGAGCGCCGGGTGGGGGCGAGTCACTCAAGAACCAAAGTGAGTACTAG
>JBOHMK010000284.1:0-2633 GCA_050730115.1 Acetobacteraceae bacterium | reverse complement strand
GGCCCCAGCGGGTCAGGGCGGAGCCCTGGCCCTGGCTTTTCAGCAAACTGGAGCGGGGTGGGATTGCCGGCGCTCTCCCATCCCGCTCGGCGCCATTATCTGACAGCGCGCGCGAGACCTGCGGTCGATCCACCTCCGGTCATCGCGCTCCAGGGCGGGATGGGATTGCCGGCGCTCTCCCACCTCGCTCTATGTATCTGTTTCATCGCGTGATGCGTTCGAGTCCGCCGGTGTAAGGCCAGAGGACCTCGGGGATGCGGATCGAGCCGTCCGCTGCCTGATGATTTTCCATGACCGCGATCAACGCGCGCCCGACGGCAACGCCCGAGCCGTTCAGGGTATGGACGAACGCCGGCGGGCCACCGTCGGCGGGGCGGAAGCGGGCGTTCATGCGCCGGGCCTGGAAGTCGCGGCAGTTCGAGCATGAGCTGATTTCGCGCCACGCAAGCTGGCCGGGCAGCCAGACCTCGAGATCGAAGGTCTTGGCGGCGGCGAAGCCGGTATCACCGGCGGAGAGCAGAACCCGCCGGTACGGAAGCTCGAGCAGCTTGAGGACTGCCTCGGCGCATTGCGTCATCCGCTCGTGCTCGGCTGCCGATTGCTCGGGCTGGGCGATCGAGACCATTTCCACTTTCCGGAACTGATGCTGACGGAGCATGCCGCGGGTGTCGCGCCCGGCCGCGCCCGCTTCGGCGCGGAAGCATTCGGTGAGCGCGGTGAGGCGGATCGGAAGCTGCGCTTCGAGGATGACCTCGCCGCCCGCGAGATTGGTGAGCGGCACTTCGGCGGTCGGGATCAGCCAGCTTCCGACGGTGGTGTGGAAGAGATCGTCGGCAAACTTTGGCAGACTGCCGGTGCCGAACAAGGCGGCGTCGTTCACCAGGAGCGGCACCGACGTCTCCGCATATCCGTGCTGACCGGCATGGAGATCGATCATGAACTGCCCGAGCGCACGTTCGAGGCGGGCAAGCGCACCCTTGAGCACGACGAAGCGGCTGCCGGCGAGCCTGGCCGCGGCTGCGAAATCCATCATCCCGAGCGCCTCGCCGAGCTCGAAATGCTGGCGGGGAGTGAAGCCTGGATCGGCGGGCGTGCCATGCTCCGAGAGGACGACGTTGGCGCGTTCGTCCGCTCCGTCCGGCACCGCCGGGTCGAGCCGATTGGGAAGTTGGGCGAGATTCTTCCGCAGTTCCTCGTCGAGTTTGGCGGCCGCGGTTTCGAGCGCCTCGATCTCGCCCCTGAGGTGGGTCGCCTCGGCTTCGAGGCCGCCGGTCTGGCCGCCGTCGCGGCGGGCAGCGGCAACCTCGCGCGAGATCAGCTTGCGTCGCGCCTGACGTTCCTGCAGGCGGGTCAGCAGCGCCCGGCGCTCAGCGTCACGGGCGATCAGCACCTCGGCCGCGGGCGGCAATCCGCGGCGCGCGAGCGCGGCATCAAAGTCCGCCGGGCCGGCGCGGACGACGCGAATGTCGTGCATGACTAATCGGGCTGCGGCTTCGGCTCGACCAAGCGGGCGGCGAAGATCGAAAGCTCATAGAGAAGGATCAATGGCACGGCGAGGCCGGTCTGGGTGAAGACGTCGGGCGGGGCGAGCACCGCGGCGACGATGAAGCAGCCGACGTAGGCGTAGCGCCGCTTGGAGGCAAGCTGGCGGGCGGAGACGAGGCCGACCTTGGCCATCAGCGAGAGCAGCACCGGGAGCTGGAAGGTGATCCCGAAGGCGAAGATGAGCTTCATCACGAGCCCAAGATATTCGCTGACCTTGGGCAGGGCCTCGATCTGCAAGCCACCCGCGCCGGGCTGGGTTTCGAAGCTCAGGAAGAATTTCCAGGCGTACGGGAAGACAACGTAGTAGCCGAGTGCCGCACCCATCAGGAACAAGACGGGACTCGCGATCAGGAACGGCAGGATCGCGCGCTTTTCACTGCGATAGAGGCCGGGCGCGATGAACAGCCAGAGCTGGGTGGCGAAGACCGGAAAGGTGATGAATGCGCCCGCGAAAACGGCAACCTTCACATAGACGAAAAAAACCTCGTAGAGCTGAGTGTAGATCATCGTCGCGGGAAGACCCTTCTCGCGCATGATCTCTACAAACGGTGCGGCAAGGAAATGATAGATGTAACCGGAAGCAAAGTAGCAGCCGAGGAAGGCGATGAAGAACGTCCCGATCGACCACATGAGCCGCCGCCTGAGCTCGAGCAGGTGGTCGAGCAGGGGCATCGGCTTGTCGTTGATCGGATCGATCGGTTCGGTCTGGTCGGTCTGCGCGCTGGGCACGAAGTTTCCTGGGGCTCTCGGGGAGGATCAGGACCGGCGAGAAAGCAGATCTGGCGGGACGAAGGAAGGCGGCGCCAGGGTTGCCGCCACCACGGCGGGCGGCACGAAGGCCGGCCCGTCGGGTAGGGCAGCGATTACCGGTGCGGTTGTCGCCAAGGCGGGCTCCGGGGCCGGGCCAGGTTCATCGAGCACGGCGGTTTCACCGTCGGCCGCGGCCGATGCGGCCGCAGCGTCGGCAGCCGCGAACGGGTCTTCGGTGAAGGTCTTACGGATGCTTTGATCAGGATCGACGGCGCGCTCGACCTCACCCTTGAAGTCGAAGTGCCTGATTTCGTCGATCTGCTTGCGAACGTCCGCGA
>JBOHMK010000283.1:0-1611 GCA_050730115.1 Acetobacteraceae bacterium | reverse complement strand
AGGTCATCCCATCAGGCTCGCTCGGGCTCGACCTGGCGCTCGGCACCGGGGGGCTGCCGCGCGGACGGATCGTTGAGATCTACGGGCCGGAAAGCTCGGGCAAGACGACGCTGGCGTTGCATGCGATTGCCGAGGCGCAGAAGCGTGGCGGCACCTGCGCCTTTCTGGATGCCGAGCACGCGCTCGATCCCGGCTATGCGCGCAAGCTGGGGGTCGATGTCGATAACCTGCTGATCAGCCAGCCCGATGCCGGCGAGCAGGGGCTCGAAATCGCCGACACCCTCGTCCGGTCGGGTGCGGTCGATGTGCTGGTCATCGACAGCGTCGCCGCCCTGGTGCCGCGCGCCGAACTCGAAGGCGAAATGGGTGATACCCATGTCGGCCTGCATGCCCGCCTGATGAGCCAGGCATTGCGCAAGCTCACCGGCAGCGTCTCACGCAGCAACACGCTGCTGGTCTTCCTCAACCAGATCCGCGTCAAGATTGGTGTGATGTTCGGCAATCCGGAAACCACGACCGGCGGCAACGCTCTCAAGTTCTACGCCTCCGTCAGGCTCGAGATCCGTCGCGTCGGCAACATCAAGGACCGTGACGAGATCGTCGGCAACGAGACGCGGGTCAAGGTCGTGAAGAACAAGATGGCTCCGCCGTTCCGCCAGGTCGAGTTCGACATCCTGTACAGCGAGGGCATCAGCAAGCTCGGCGAACTGATCGATCTCGGCGTCAAGGCCGGCGTCGTCGAGAAGTCCGGTGCCTGGTTCAGCTACGATTCACAACGCATCGGCCAAGGGCGCGAGAACGCGAGACGCTTCCTCCGCGAGCATCCCGAAACCGCGGCGGCCATCGAAAGCCGGATCCGTGCCGCTTCGGGAATCGTTGCCGGATCCATGCTGATCGCCGGCGGCGAGGGCGAGGAGGCCGAGGCGGCTGACTGAATTTCTCGCCGCCGCCCTGCCGCTGGCGCCAGAGGATGATGCACTGATCGAGGCCGCGCTGAGGGCTCTCAGAAAGCATTTTCATCCCCACCGCCATCGTCTTGCCGCCGCTGTCCGCGACGGCGCCGGTCGCATCTTCACCGGCCTTCATCTCGGGGCAACGGTCGGTCGGCTCTCGATCTGTGCCGAAGCCACGGCCCTCGGCCGCGCGCTCATCGAAGGAAATGGTACCATCGCGGCGATCGTCGCCGTCCGCCAGCCGAAACCGGGCGAGGACGCAACCGGGCCCACCGTCGTGCCGCCCTGCGGTGCCTGCCGCGAAATGCTGATCGATCATGCGCCGGACGCCCTGGTGATCCTGCCCGGGCCGGGCGGGCTGGTCCGTCTGCCGGCGAGTCTGCTGCTGCCGCTGCCCTACCAGCGCTGAATGTTACTGCGATCACCGTGGCTGTTGGCGGCGCGCGGTTGCAGCACGCGGCTGCACACGATGCCGCCGCGAATCGGGTAGATCGCTCCGCTCCTGCTCACCTCCGCAAGCCTCTTCCGGGCGGGCCATCCGTCGTCGGCCTCGCCGGTCACACCGAAATTCCGCCGGTCTCACTCGCCCTCTAGAGCGCGTTCAGGCTGACTGAACGCGCTCTATGTTTGGTGCGCCAGGCATGGCGCTGATCTTGGA
>JBOHMK010000282.1:0-2909 GCA_050730115.1 Acetobacteraceae bacterium | reverse complement strand
GGTCTCGGCGGCGCGTGAAGTCTCGCTGAACGTGCCGCTGGTGGTGCGGCTCGAAGGCACGAACGTGACGCTGGGCAAGGAGATCCTGGCGCGCTCGGGCCTGCCGATCATCGCCGCCGAGAATCTTGCCGACGCCGCCGAGAAGGTGGTGACGGCGGTCAAGAAGGCGGCCTGAAATGGCGATTCTCGTCGATGCGACAACGCGGGTCATCACCCAGGGCTTCACCGGCGCGCAGGGGACCTTCCACTCCGAGCAGGCGATCGCCTACGGAACGAAGATGGTGGGAGGGGTGACCCCGGGCAAAGGCGGGACCACACATCTCGGCCTGCCGGTCTTCGATACGGTGGCCGAGGCGGTGGCAGCAACCGGTGCCACCGCGAGCGCGATCTATGTGCCCCCGCCGTTCGCCGCGGATGCGATCCTGGAGGCGATCGATGCGGAAATTCCGCTGATCGTCTGCATCACCGAAGGGATTCCCGTGCTCGACATGGTCCGTGTCAAGCGAGCACTCTCGGCGACGTCTTCGCGCCTGGTCGGCCCGAACTGTCCGGGGGTGATCACGCCCGATGCCTGCAAGATCGGCATCATGCCCGGGCATATCCATCGCCGCGGCAAGGTCGGCATCATCTCGCGCTCCGGCACCCTGACGTATGAGGCGGTTGCGCAGACGACCGCTGCAGGCCTCGGCCAGAGCAGTTGTGTCGGCATCGGCGGGGATCCGGTCAAGGGGACCGATTTCGTCGAGCTGATCGAGCTTTTTCTCGCGGACCCGGAGACCGAGGCGATCGTGATGATCGGTGAGATCGGTGGCGAGAGTGAGATCGAGGCCGCTGAGTTTCTGGCGCGCGCCAAGGTGAAGAAGCCGGTCGTGGGCTTCGTTGCCGGGGCGACCGCGCCTCCGGGGCGTCGGATGGGCCATGCGGGGGCGGTGATCAGCGGCGGACGGGATACCGCAGCCGCCAAGGCGGCGGCGATGCGGGAGGCGGGGATTCACGTCGCGGAAAGCCCGGCCGCGCTCGGCAGCACGATGGTGCGGGCGCTTCGGGGCAATTGAGCGGCTGCCCCATGGTCCGCCGCTCGAGCGGGTTCTTTCTACCGGCTTAGTACCATATCAAGGCCGGGTCGCCGTGATGACCCGCGGCAATGGACAGGGCAGGACGTGAAATGGCGAGTGTCGATCTTCTGGCGGGCGCGTTCAATGGTGCAAACACTGCCTTCCTGACCGATCTCTATGCGAGATGGGCGAAAGATCCGGGCGCGGTCGATCCGAGCTTCGGCGAGCTGTTCGCCGGCTTGCACGAGGATCTGCGCCAGGTGCTCACGGATGCCGAAGGGGCCTCCTGGGCACCGAGGCCGCCGACCTTCGGCCAGAGGGGAGGCGACGGGCTGACCGATGGCGCCGCGGGCGGCGAAGCAGTCGGTGTCAGTGAGCTTGCCGAGGCCGGAGTCCGGGCGGCGGCGCTCGATTCCATTCGCGCGCTGATGCTCATCCGTTCCTATCGCACGCGCGGCCATCTCGAGGCCAACCTCGATCCGCTCGGGCTCACCGTGCCGAAGCCGCATGCCGAGCTTGACCCCGCGAGCTACGGCTTCACGGATGCGGATTTCGACCGTCTGATCTTCATCGCCGGCGTGCTCGGCCGGGAGACTGCGAGCCTGCGCGACATCATGGGCGTGCTGCGCGCGACGTACTGCGGCTCGATCGGGGTCGAATTCATGCATATCCAGGATCCGGACCAGAAATCCTGGATCCAGCGCAAACTCGAGGGAGCGCCGTGGGTGAGTGCGATTGACGCTGCGGCCAAGCGCACGATCCTGAACCAGCTCACCGAAGCGGAAGGCTTCGAATCGTTTTGCGCGAAGCGGTTCGTCGGCACCAAGCGTTTCGGGCTGGAAGGCGGCGAGGCATCGATACCGGCATTGCATGCCATCATCCAGACGGCGGTCGCATCCGGTGTCAACGAGATCGTCATCGGAATGCCGCATCGCGGCCGGCTGAACACGCTTGTCAATGTCGTCAAGAAGCCATTGATGGCGGTGTTCAGCGAGTTTGCCGGAGCCAGCCCCAACCCCGATGACGTGCAGGGAGCGGGTGACGTCAAATACCATCTCGGCACCTCGACGGACGTCGAGATCGACGGCCGGCAGCTGCATCTTTCCCTGCAACCGAATCCGTCGCACCTCGAGGCGGTCGATTCGGTGGTGATGGGCAAGGTGCGGGCGCGCCAGGACATGGCCGGCGACAGGCCGGCGCGGCGCACGGTGCTCGGCGTCCTGATCCACGGCGATGCCGCCTTTGCCGGGCAAGGGCACGTCTATGAGACGCTCTCGATGAGCAAGCTGATCGGCTTCCGCACCGGCGGCACCGTGCATCTGGTGGTGAACAATCAGATCGGCTTCACGACCGTGCCGGTGCACGCATTTTCCGGCCTTTATTGCACCGACGTCGCCAAGTGCGTGCAGTCGCCGATCTTCCACGTCAATGGCGATGATCCGGAGGCCGTGGTCTATTGCGCGCGGCTGGCGGCCGAGTTCCGCCACGAGTTTGGCGTCGATACCGTGGTTGATATCGTCTGCTATCGCCGGCACGGCCATAACGAAGCCGACGAGCCCGCTTTCACCCAGCCCGTGATGTACAACGCGATCGCCATCCACAAGACGACGCGTGCACTCTACGCCGAAAAGCTCGCCGCCGAAGGCAGTGTCGCCGCGGCGGAAGCGACCGAAATGTGGGATTCCTACGTGACGACGCTCGAACAGGCATTCGATGCGGCGCAGTCCTACAAGCCGAACAAGGCCGACTGGCTGGAGCGCCAGTGGAGCTGCTGTGCGCATGGCCCCAAGGATGAAGAACCGGATACCGGCTCCGGAATGGCGGAACTCAAAATGGTCGGGACCGCGCTCGCCG
>JBOHMK010000281.1:0-1585 GCA_050730115.1 Acetobacteraceae bacterium | reverse complement strand
CTTCCAGGCCATCCGCCGCTACAATCCCTCGGACTTCTATGCACTTGGCGTCGGCCTGCTCGGCGATCTCGTCACTTCGTGAAGCGCCTTGTTTCGCTGCTGCTGCTCCTGCCTGTCGTCGGGTGCGTGCCCAAGGCCTCCCATCTGACGATCTGCTACACGGTTGGTGCGCCGTACCAGGTGGACGGCACCTGGCAGTATCCGAAGGCCGACTTCGTCTACGATGAGACCGGAATCGCTGCCATTTCCCATGCCCCTCCCGATGGCATAACCGCCGATGGCGAACGCTATTCCGCCGACGCCTTTGCGGCTGCCCATCCGACCCTCGAGTTGCCGGCGATTGCCCGGGTCACGAATCTCGAGAATGGTCGCCAAATCGTCGTCCGCATCAACGATCGCGGCCCTTCGGATCCGGCGCGCATTCTCGCCGTGACCCCACGGGTGGCCTCGCTGCTCGGTTTTTCCGCCGATGGAACGGCGCCTGTCCGCGTGCAGGTCCTGGCCGCCCCGAGCGAGGCACTGGCACTCTCGCTTCCCGGCGGCCCCGCTCTCGAGATCGAGCGCGCGCCGGTCGGCGCTGTTGCCGTCAGCACCTTGCCCCTGCCCGGCAGCCCTCTCCCGGCCAAGGCCCTGGCGGGTCCGGCGCTTCAGCGCCCGGCGGTCAAAGCGCTGCCACCTGGCCCGGCGCCCGGCGCGCTCTCCCAAGTGGCACCAGAGCCCGGCGTGCTCATGAGGGGGCTATACGTGCGCACCGGCATCTTTACCGACCCGGCCTACGCCGCGTTACAGGCCACCTCACTTGCGCGTTTCGGGGCCGTGACGATCCCGCGTGCCGCCGCTGGCGCCCTCAAGGTGGAAGTACGGTTCGGTCCATTCGCTTCGCTTCCCGAAGCGGATGCCGTGCTAAGGGAAGTCTTCCGCGCCGGCTTCGAAGGCGCGCGTCTGGTGGTGGAGTGAGGGGGTAATCGTGATGGTATCGCGCCGATCGCTGCTCTTCGCCTCGCTGGCCGGCCTCGCGCCGATCCCCGCGCTCGCTCAAGGCTCCGCTGGGACGACGCCGGAGTTTCCCCTGCTCGCCGGCCCGCATGCGATCAAGCGCGCCTTCACACCTGCTAGCACGCCGCTGGGGCCGGTCGGCACCAAGGCGCGCTGGGCCCTGATTACGGATTACCATACCGGCGCGACGGTGCTCGAAAAGAACCCGACCGCGGCCATGCCGCCGTCCTCGATGACGAAGCTGATGACGCTGTACATCGTTTACAGCATGCTGAAGTCGGGTCAGCTCAAGCTCGACCAGACATTGCCCGTCAGCCGCACCGCCTGGCATACGGGTGGCTCGAAGATGTTTGTCCCCATGGGTGGGGAGGTGAGCGTCGCCGATCTGGTCCAGGGCATCGAGGTCGATTCGGGCAACGACGCCTGCATCGTCCTTGCCGAAGCAATTTCCGGATCGGAGACGACCTTTGCCGAGCTGATGAATCGCACCGCCGCCAAGCTCCACCTGGTGAACTCGCACTTCATCAATGCAACCGGATTGCCGGCGCCAGGGCATTACATGTGCTGCCAGGACATCGCGACCCTCGCG
>JBOHMK010000280.1:0-6264 GCA_050730115.1 Acetobacteraceae bacterium | reverse complement strand
CGCCGCCCTCGGCAAAGGTCCATGGCACGCCGGGCGCGATTTCGGCCCCGATCCGAAGCCGCCGCACGCCAAGTTTCGCGACCACGGCACCCGAGGTCTCGCCCCCGGCGACGATCAGCCGCGTTACGCCGCGCTGCACCAATCGCTCGGCGATGAGCGCCAAAGTCTGCTCGACCAGCCGGCCCGCTCGCTCGCGTCCGAACGCTCTCTGTACCGCCGCTACGCGTTCCGGCGGTGCGGAGGCGGCGATCAGCAGTGGGGCATTGCCATCCTGTCTGCCGACCCAGGCCATCGCCTGCGCGGCCAGCGTCGTGGCAGACGACGAGTGCAGCGGATCGATCGTGAAGGTGGGCAGGGCCGCAGCCTCGATCTGCGCGAGCGTCGCCGGAGAGCAGGAACCGGAGAGGATCGCTGCCGGCCCGGGCAATGAGGGCAAGGGCGCCGGATCCTTTCGATCCGGGAGCAGGCCGGCTCGCCGAAAATTCTGAGCGAGACCCATCGCCACTCCGGAGCCACCCGTAATCAGCGCATGGTTTGCCGCCGCACTGCCGATGGCCCAGAGGTCGGCGTCACTGACTGCATCGACGATCGCATAGCGGAGGCCTTGATCCACGAGCGCCTGCATCGCTCTCTCGATGGCGGCCGCTCCCTCTGCCACCACCGGATAGGGCACGAGGCCCACCATGCCCTCTGTCTGCCGGCCGAGCACCCGCACCAGGTTGGCATCGCGCATCGGGGTGAGCGGATGGTGCTGCATCCCGCTTTCATTCAAAAGCGCCGAGCCGACGAACAGGTGTCCCTGGTAGACGCTGCGTCCATTGGCAGGGAAGGCAGGGCAGACGAGTGCGAATGTGCTCCCCAGTGCCTCGAGCAGCGCGTCGGCCACGGGGCCGATATTGCCCTCAGCGGTGCTGTCGAAGGTCGAGCAGTATTTGAAGAAGAATTGCCGGCACCCGACCCCTTTCAGCCAGGCGAGCGCAGCCAGGCTTTCCCGCACCGCACTGGTCACTGGCGCCGTGCGCGATTTGAGGGAAACCACCACGGCATCCAGCGCCTCGGCCGTTTCCGTCTTCGCCGGCACACCGATCATCTGGGCCGCGCGCATGCCTCCGTTCGCCAGCATCAGGGCGAGGTCGGTCGCGCCCGTGAAGTCATCAGCGATCGCACCGATCAGCGGCATGGCCCGGTCGTCCTCCCGTGGTTGCGGGTGCTCCGCGGGCGATTCAGCACACGGCGGAACAGAAGCGCGCGCCGACCGTGCCGCTGTCCGGCAAAGCCTTTCCGGCCTGCCAAGAGGCCTCCCCCATGGTCGCGCGGAGGTCCCGATCGAAAATCAGCCGCCTCAGCGCCTTGGTCAGCTGCACCGTGTCGCCTGGGGAAACGGTTGCGCCGGCCTCCGGCGGGATCCGGGGCGCACTTCGCGGCTCTGCGGCGATCGCCATCGGCAAGCCCCGCTTCATCGCCGCGGCAGTGGCGAGCCCGTAACCCGAGTGTGCGGCGGTGGATGCGAACAGATCGCAGCTCTGCCAGAGCGCTTCGCATCCGAGCGCGTCCCCGAGAGGCGCGCGTTCGACCCGGCCGGCAATGCCAAATTTTGCCGCCAGTCGCGCCACTGCGTCGGCTTCTTCGGCGCTGTCGGCCAACCTCCCCGCGATGCAAAGCCGCCACTCGAGATCGCCAAGCCCGGCCAGCGCCGCGAACAGCATCTCACGCTCCGGATTCGTGGCCTGTGCACTCGCCGCAAGGATCAGGGTTTGCAGAGCGGCCGAACCAGACGCGCGCGGATATTCCGGGGTCGGCGGCTCGATGATCGCGATCCGCTCTCGCGGGGTCGCGGTTTGGTGTGCGATCCCGTCGGCGGTGGCTTCGCTGCTGGCAACGATTACGGATGCGGACGCCAGCGCCTCTTGCTCGATCGCCACCAGCACCGCCCGTTCCGCGTCGTTCAGCTCCGCTGCCGAGCCGAGCGGCTCGTAAATGAGCGGGATCGCCCGTCGCTCGGGGAGGACCGATGCGATCGGAGCAAAGGCGGCGAGCACCGTGCTTGCGATCAACGGCCGTGCATCCGGAGCGAGGCACTGCCACGCGCTCTGCACCGAAGCGAAGGTCTCGGCATCCGGAACCGGCGCACGGCCAGCGATCGGCACCACTGCTGCGGCCACTGCGTCGGCGAGCCGCCGCGCATAAAGATCTCCGGAAGACCTGCCTCCGGCTGGCGTGAACAGAACGAACGCCATCCGTGTTCAGCCACCCGCCCTGGCTGCAAGCTGCTTCGCTTCCCGCCGGTGCGCGTGCAGGATCAGCTCGGTATAGCCGTTCGGCTGCTCGCGCCCTTGCAGCACCAGGGCGCAGGCCGCACGGAAAGCCGGACCGTCGAAACCCGGAGCCATTGCCCGGTACTTCGGATCCGCCGCGTTCTGCCGATCAACCAGTGCGGCCATCCGCCGCAGCGTATCCAGCACCTGCTGGTGCGAGACCACCCCATGATAGAGCCAGTTGGCGATGTGCTGGCTCGAAATGCGCAATGTCGCCCGATCCTCCATCAGCCCGACGTCGTGAATGTCCGGCACCTTCGAGCACCCGATCCCCTGGTCGATCCAGCGCACCACGTAGCCGAGGATGCCTTGTGCGTTGTTGTCGAGCTCCTCCTGGATCGCCTGCGCCGGGAAGTTGGTTTCCGTTGCTGTCGGGATGGCGAGGATCTGATCGAGCCTGGCACGGCGGCGGCTGGCGAGCTCCGCCTGGCGCGCCGGGACGTCCACCTCGTGATAATGGAGTGCATGCAGCGTCGCTGCGGTGGGCGAAGGGACCCAGGCGGTACTCGCACCGGCCTTTGGGTGGGCGATCTTTTGCTCCAGCATGGCCTTCATCCGGTCCGGCATCGTCCACATGCCCTTGCCGATCTCCGCCTTGCCCGCGAGGCCCGTGGCCAGTCCGTGATCCACGTTCCAATCCTCGTAGGCGAGCATCCAGGAAGCGGTCTTCATCGCGTGCTTGCGGATCATCGGCCCGGCTTCCATCGAGGTATGGATCTCATCGCCGGTGCGGTCGAGGAAGCCGGTGTTGATGAACACCACCCGCTCCTTCGCAGCCTGGATGCATCCCTTGAGATTGATCGTCGTCCGCCGCTCTTCGTCCATAATTCCGAGCTTCACGGTGTTGCGCGGCAGCAGCAGCATCTCCTCGACCCGTCCGAACAGTGCGCTGCAGAAGGCGACCTCGTCGGGGCCATGCATCTTTGGCTTGACGACGTAGATCGAGCCGTTGCGGCTGTTGCGGAACGCCGCCTGGCCGTTGCGGTCATGCATGCCGATCAGGATGCTGACCGCAGCATCCAGGATACCCTCGGGGATCTCTTCTCCGGCAGGGCCCAGCACGGCGTCGGTCATCATGTGGTGCCCGACATTGCGGATCAGCAGCAAGCTGCGGCCCGGCAGGCTGAATTCCCGCCCGTCGGGGCTCCGGTAGGTGCGGTCGCGGGCGAGCGTGCGCGAGATGGTTGTGCCGTTCTTTTGGCAGCGCGCGGAAAGGCTTCCCCGCATCAGCCCGAGCCAGTTCCGATAGGCGAGGACCTTGTCCGCCGCGTCCACGGCGGCGATCGAATCTTCGAGATCGACGATGGTGGTCAGCGCCGCCTCGATCAGGATGTCGGCGACGCCTGCGCGGTCGGCCCGGCCGATCGGGTCGGTCGGGTCGATGCGGAGCTCGAGATGCAGGCGATGGTGTTGCAGCAGCACGGCCTCCGGCTTCGCCGGATCGCCGCGGAAGCCGGCGAATTGCTCCGGCATGGCGAGACCTGCCGTTCTGCCGTCCTCGAGCAGCACGCCGAGCCGCCCGCCCTCGACCCGGTAGGCAATCGCATCGGCGTGGCGGCTGAAGGCGAGCCGGGCATAGCGGTCGAGCAGTTCGCGCCCGCGCGCGATCACGCGCTCCCCGCGCACCGGGTTGTAGCTCGAGCCGCGTCCGGCCCCGTCCTCCTCGCCGATGACATCGGTGCCGTAGAGTGCGTCATAGAGGCTGCCCCAGCGCGCATTGGCGGCATTCAACGCATAGCGCGCGTTGGTCACCGGAACGACGAGCTGGGGGCCGGCGATCTCGGCAATCTCGGGATCGGCGCCACTCGTCTCGATCGCAAAATCGTCGGGCTCCGGCTGGAGGTAGCCGATTTCGCCGAGGAAGCGCTGATATTCCTCGGGATCGAACGGGCTGCCGCGCATCGCCCGATGCCAGCCATCGAGGCGATTTTGCAACATCGTTCGCTTCTCCATGAGCGCGCGGTTCTGCGGGCCAAACTCCCCGATGAGGCGGGAGAATCCGTTCCAGAACGCCTCGGCGTTGAGGCCGGTCTCGGGCAGGGCCTCGTCGTTCACAAAGTCGTAAAGTACGCGCGCAACCCTGAGGCCGCCGGCGTTGATCCGTTCCATCGCCCTTTCCTTCAAGCACCTGCGCGACAGAACGTCGCGGCTGGTCGACTCCTGTGACCGTGGCTATCCGCTAATCGATTTCACCGCTCGACTTCAAGTCAATCGACACCGCATGCGGGCCGTATTGGGCAGTTGCGGCGGTAGCGGCCGAATATCGGCTGGCGCGACGCCGCCGCGCCTGAGCGGAGGGTGTGCTCGTCGCAACCGGTGCGGGCGGCGGGGCGGGGATCGCAAGCAGCATCCGGCCAGCGCATTCGTGCCGGCTCATCCGGCAATGCCACTGGCGTTCCACGGGCGGAAGGACACGGCGGCGTTCTCATGCGCTCCTGATGGGTGGTCCGCAAGGCCGCGCCAGGCATGCGCATCCTAGGGGCCGCGCAGTCATTTTCGTCGATCCAAAGGGGGGGTGAAAACGATGGCGGGCACGCCGTGCCTCGGATGGATGAAAGATTGTTTCCCCGCGCGGTCCCGCGGAGCGGCGCGTCCGAACGCGCGCCATCAAACGTAACGTGAGCAAAACTTCGTGACCTGCCCTGTTCAAGTAGGTTTAGCGAGAGGAAGTCCGGACGTTCACAATAGGGGGATACCATGCTCACACGTCGTGCAACCGGCAGGATGATCGCCGGGGCGGCGGCTTCGACCACACTGCTCGGGGCCGGCCTCGGCTCCGCCAGGGCCGCCGGGGAGAAGGAAATCAAAATCGGCATCAACCTGCCGCTGACCGGTGCGGACGCCGAGGGCGCGAACCGCATCAAGTACGGCGCCCTGCTCGCTATCAAGCAGGCAAATGATTCCAATGCGGTCCCGGGCTACAAGTTCGTGCCCTGGGTGCTGAACGGCGCCACTTCTACAGCCGGCCAGTATGATCCCGCGCAGGCGGCGACCAACGTCCGCAAGTTCGTTGCGAGCCCGGATGTGATGGCGGCGATCGGGCCGGAGATGAGCGGCTCGGGCAAGGCGATGGCGCCGATCCTGAGTGAGGCGGGGCTGGCCACCATCACGCCCTCCTCGACCAACCCGGACATCACCAATCCGAAGTTTGCCGCCGAATTCGATCCTTCGGGCAAGGCAGTCTATTTCCGTACCGTCACCACCGATTCCTATCAGGGTCCGGCGATGGCGAACTTCTACGGCGACGTCCTGAAAGTCCGTTCGGTCTATATTCTCGACGATTCGGGTGCCTACGGCGTCGGCATCGCCGATACCTTCGAAGCGCGGGCCAAACAAAAGGGCATGAAGGTCCTCGGCCACGACCGCCTCGACCCTCTGCAGCCGAATTACATGGTCAGCCTGACCAAGATCAAGGCGCTCAACCCTGATGGCCTCTATTATGGTGGCGTCATGCAGGCGGGCGCCAAGCTCGTGAAGCAAGCCTACGGCATCCTGTCGGAGAAGATGCCGAAGGGCGGTGGTGACGGCCTGCTGGCCCCCGAGATGCTGACGGCGGTCGGCTTCCCGGCGGCGGAGGGCTGGTACTGCACGATCGCCGCGCCGCACCTGACCGAGAATCCGAAGGTGCAGCCCTGGGTCAAGCTCTATGAGGCGACGTGGCACACCCAGCCGGACGACTACTCGATCACGGCTTACGACGCGGGACTGGTGATCGTGAATGCCATCGGCGACGTGGTGAAGGCCGGCAAGCCGGTGACGCGGGCGAACGTGCGCAATGCGATTCAGGCGTCACATACTCACACGCTGCAGGGTGACGTTTCGTTCGACAAGTACGGGGACATCACCAACCACGTCGTCAGCATCTTCCAGGTGCAGAAGAACACCGCCTATCCGCTGACCGACATCATTCATCAGTTCAAGTACATCGGCTCCGCCCCGACCAGCTAAG
>JBOHMK010000279.1:0-8922 GCA_050730115.1 Acetobacteraceae bacterium | reverse complement strand
AGATCCCATTGGGCGGGTCAAGGGCGGAGCCCTTGCCCTGGCTTTTGAGCAAACTGCTAGGCACCCTTCGCACGATCCTCGAGGATCATGTCAGCGGCCTTCTCGGCGATCATGATGGTCGGCGAGTTGGTATTGCCCGAGGTGATGATCGGCATCACCGACGCATCGACCACCCGAAGCCCGCCGATCCCGTGCACCTTGAGCCGTGCATCCACCACCGCCTTCTCGTCCGATCCCATCCGGCAGGTGCCGATCGGGTGGAAAATGGTGGTGCCGACATCGCCCGCGGCATGCACCAGTTCGGCGTCCGTCTCCGCCGCCGGTCCGGGGCGGAATTCCTCCGGCGCGAAGCGCGCCAGCGCCTTGGCCGCGGCAATCCGCCGCGTCAGGCGCATCGACGCCACGGCAACCCGCCGGTCCCCCTCGGTCGCCAGATAGTTCGGCCGGATCGCCGGCGCCTCGTTCGCGCCTGGCCCCTTCAGGTGCACCGAGCCCCGGCTTTCAGGCCTGAGATTGCAGACCGATGCCGTAAAGGCGGGAAACGGGTGCGGCGGCGCATCGAACCGGTCCAGGCTCAGCGGCTGGATATGATACTCGAGGTCCGGCGTGTCCCGCGCCGGATCGCTCCTGGTGAAGCAGCCGAGCTGGCTCGGCGCCATCGCCAGCGGTCCGCGCCGGAACAGCGCGTACTCGATCCCCATGCCGAGCCGCCCGATCAGGCTGTTCGCGCGCTCGTTCAGGGTCTTTGTGTGGCTGACCTTATAGGCCATGCGGATCTGTAAATGGTCCTGCAAATTCTCCCCGACTCCCTTGAGCTCGTGCCGCACCTCGAGGCCATGGCTCTTGAGCCCGGCACCTGCGCCAACGCCGGAGCGCTCGAGAAGTACCGGCGAGCCGATCGCCCCGGCGGCGAGAATGACCTCGCCGCCACGCGCTTCCTGCGCGGAGCCGCCGGAGCGGTACGCCACCCCGACCGCGCGCTTGCCCTCGAACAGGAGATGCGAAACCAGGGCGCCCGTCAGCACCTTCAAATTGGGTCGGCGGCGCACCGGCTTCAGGAATGCCTTGACGGTATTGACCCTGACCCCGCGCCGCTGATTGACCTGAAAATAGCCGCAGCCTTCATTGTTGCCCCGGTTGAAGTCGTCGGTCGGCGGAATGCCGATTTCCGCCGCCGCGGCACGAAAGGCATCGAGGATCGGCCACGAGATCCGCATCTCCTCGACCCGCCATTCGCCGCCCGCGCCATGCATCTCGTCGGCACCCCTGACCTGGTCCTCGGAGCGCTTGAAATAGGGCAGCACATCATCCCACGCCCAGCCGACATTGCCGAGCTGACGCCAGAGATCGTAGTCGCGCGCCTGGCCGCGCATGTAGATCATGCCGTTGATGGAGGAGCAGCCACCCAGCACCCGCCCGCGCGGATAGGAGAGCATCCGCCCGTTCAGCCCCGCTTCGGCCTCGGTCTTGAAACACCAGTCGGTGCGCGGATTGTTCTGCGTGTAGAGATAACCGATCGGGATGTGAATCCAGATATAGCGGTCACGTCCGCCCGCCTCCAGCAGCAGCACCGACACCTCCGGCTTCGCCGACAACCGGTTGGCCAGCACGAGGCCGGCGCTGCCGCCGCCTATTATGACATAATCGAAATGATCTACCGGCATCTTGGTTCAGTGCAGGATGATCTCGACCCGACGGTTCTGCGGCTCGCGCACACCCGGGCCGGTCGGCACCAGGAGATGAGTCTCGCCGTAGCCCATGATGGCGATCTCCCCCTTCGGCACGCCGTCCGCGATCAGCTCTGCCGCCACCGCCCGGGCACGGCGAAGCGACAGCGCGTGATTGTACTCTGGCGTGCCAGTGGTGTCGGTATAGCCGTTGACGTTGATCCGCGTCACCCCGCCAGCCGCCGCTTCGTGCGCTGCCTCACCGACCACTTGCCGCGCCCGCTCCGTCAGGTCCGCCTTGTCCCAGTCGAAGAATACCAGAAAATCCCGCCGCTGCTGCGGCGCCGGCGCCGCTTGCGGCGCGGCTGCCGGCATCACCGGCGGCGTCACCCCGAACGCATACCGGACGCCCAAGAGAATGCTCTGGTCGCGGTTGAACGAGAAATCGGTGTCACCCTCTGCAAGATGCCCGCCGCTGAGATTTGAGCTGTTCATCGAGAGCGAACCGGCAACCGCGAAGAACCGGTACTCGGCAGTGAACGAAAGTCCGGGCACATGTGGCACCGGAAACGAAAGCCCTGCCATCGCCTGATAGGCCAACCCGCCCGCCGTGTCGTCCGCCGAAAATACGCCCTCTGCACCGCTCGCCGAAATCCGTTGCCAGTCTGTCCAGGCATAGCCGACGCCGGCGCCGAGATAGGGGAAAATCCAGCGCGAGCCGATATCGACGTCGAACAGCGCGTTCGCCATCACCGCCGTCGTCACCTGCCGTCCACCGGCTGCCGTCGGATCACCGGGCCTGAGCAGAGCATGCAGCGCATTGTTACGCCAGCTTCCTTCGAGCTCGACACGCACGCCATTGCCGAAGCCGTAGCCGACGCTGCCGAGCCCGACGAACCCATTGGAGAATTCTGCCCGCCCGCTCGGCAAACCGAGCGCCGGCGACGAACGGATGCTTTCCTGGCCGGGCAACGTCGCTCCCGCCGCGCCGCCGACATAAAAGCCCTGGAACGGCTGCGCGAGCGCCGATGCCGGCGCGGCCACGATGGCTGTCAGCAACAACGCCGGCCGAAGCCTCATCCGCCATCTCCCTTTCCACCCCGGTTCTATCCGGGGTGTCACGCAACGAAAAGGCTGGCCGGGGCATCCCCCGGCCAGCCCTTTCTGCTCTCAGCGGGTCAGTTGGCCTATTGGATGATGATCTCGACGCGCCGGTTCTGCGGCTCCCGCACGCCCGGGCCCGTCGGCACCAGAAGATGCGTGTCGCCGAAGCCCTCGATCGAGATCACATTCGCCGGCACACCATCGGTGATCAGCTGCGCCTTCACCGCGTTCGCGCGCCGGATCGACAGCCCCATGTTGTATTCAGGCGTTCCGGACGTGTCGGTGTAACCGTTCACCTGGATCCGCGTGTACTTGACCTTGGTCGAATTCTGCGCCGCCTCGGCGATGATCTCCTTCGCCCGATCGGTCAGATTGTATTTATCCCAGTCGAAGAACACGAGATAGGTGCGCGCCGGGGCCGGAGCCGGGGCCGCCACGGGTGCCGGCGGCGGCGGCGGCGGTGCGACGCCGAAGTTGTAGCGCGCGCCGATGAGGAAGCTGTTGTTGTAGTCCTGGTTGGCCTTGAGCTCTCCCGTGGTCGCGCCGTGCGGCCCGAAGCCGGTCGCGCTATAGGTGCGCGATCCCGGCATCGCCATGAAGCGGTACTCAGCCGTCAGTGCCAGGCCAGGCATCGCCGCGATCGGCAACGCCGCGCCGAGAATGCCCTGGGCCGCAAACGAACCCTCGGTGGCGTTGGTGTGCGCCGAAACGTCGGGGTTGAAGGCAGTCAGAGTCACGTCGCTCCAATGCGCCCACTGATAGCCGACGCCGGCGCCGATATAGGGCACCACCGGGATGCCGAGATTGTTGAAGTCATAGAGGGCGTTGACCATCACCCCGTATTTGTTTTCCCAGCCGCCCATCTGCGCAGCGCCGGTCGTGCCATTGGCGGCATTAGCGTAGTAGTCACCCTCAACCTCGACCCGGAGGCCGTTGCCGAAGCCGTAGCCAACGCTGCCGACCCCGACGAAGCCGCCGCGGAACTTGCCGTGGGTCTCAGCCGTCCCGAACTGGGTGCTGGCGTCGATCTTCTGGTTGCTGAGAATGTTGTAGCCGAGCCCACCGGCGATATAGACGCCAGTCACGGGCGGCGTCTGCGCCATCGCCGGCCCGGCGATCACCATCGCCGCCAGGCCCGTCGCAGCCAGTAGCGCAGTCCGGTGCTTCATCGGTCCTCTCCTCGTTCCGCTCGTGCCCTCGTGGCGCTGCCAGCGAATCCCTGCCTCACGGCCAAATCCTCACTGCCACCACTGGTCCCGGTCCTGCTTAGCATAATCCTGGCGCCCCGGCAGAAGGCCGTTGCAATTTTGTGCCCACATGTTGCGGAAATGCCACAAGCTCCGCCGGAGATCAGTGGCGGCCAGCTTTACACAATGTCGGCGGCAAATGGAGGAACCAAATCCGGCGCCGGAAACTCGATCACCCAGATGTCCGGGTCGCGCCCTGTCTGTCGCGCCAGGTACGCGTCCACGCTCGCCTGATCGACCGGCTCGGGCCCGGTGGCACGCAGCCAAGCGGGCTTGCCCTCCTGGGTGCGAATCTGGGACAGCACGCACAGCCCAGCCGCCCCGCGCAACACGATCAGGACACCGCCCGCATCACTGTCGCCGCGTCGCAGCATCGCTCCGGGCCGGCCATTGGCATCGGCCAGCCGGAGTGTCGCACGCACCCAGATCTCCGTCTTCAGCCTCGCCTCAGCCATCGCCGGACTCCCGATTTCGTCGCCTTGAAACCAATGCCCGGTCCTGCGACAAGCCACCCTGGACGTGGTCGGCACAGCAAGAGGTGCCGGGCTGGGTAGGATAATGATGGGTAAGATAACGGTGGATAAGACAACGATGTCTGATGGCCAACGGGCCTACGAAACCAAACGCGCGGCCAAGGCCGGCATGAGCGTCGAGAAGTGGCTGGCACAGAAAGACCGGATCGCCGCTTCGCGTGCCCGGGAGGCGATCCCGGAGAAACCCATTGCGAAGAAACCGGGCTTCTTTTCGCGCCTCCTCGAGAGAGCGCAGAGACCGCTGTAGCAAGACCGTAGCAGGGCGGCGCGAACTCACGGTGGCGGCATTGTCTCGCTATGAGCCGCCCCATGTCCTAGATGCTCTCCATGCATGACATCACCCATCTCCCCGGTTCTCGCATCGTCGAGATCGCCAAGCTCGCCTTCGCCACCCCGGACATCGACTTCCTCTGCTTCGGCGAATCCGACCAGCCGAGCCCGCTCGCAGCCCGCGATGCCGCCCTCGCGGCCATCGATGCCGGAGCGACGAAATATGTCGACGTTCGCGGCGTCCCCGCGCTCCGCGGGGCATTGGCCGCCGCCCTCACCCGCCTGCACCGCCGCCCGGTTGCCGAAGAACGCATCCAGATCACCGCCTCCGGCATGGCGGCACTCAACCTCGCCCTCGCTGCCACGGTCCGCGCCGGCGAGCGCGTCATCGTGCACACCCCCGCCTGGCCCAATGGCGGCAATGCGGCGCGGCTGCGGGGCGCCACGGTCGAGGAGTTCCCGCTGACCCCCGCACCGGACGGCCGCTTCTCCTTCGATCTCGACCTGCTCGCCAAGGCGCTGCCCGGCAAGCGCGCCTTGATGCTGAACTCACCCAACAACCCGACCGGCTGGACCGCCACCCGTGACGAGCTCGCGACCATCCTCGATCTCTGCCGCCGCCATCAGACCTGGCTGATCTCCGACGAAGTCTATTCGCGGCTCACTTATGACGGGAGCCCTGCCGCCCCTTCGCTCCTCGACATCGCAACGCCCGAGGACCGGCTGATCGTCTGCAACAGCTTCAGCAAGACCTGGATCATGACCGGCTGGCGGCTCGGCTGGATGGTGGTTCCGGCCGGCACACGGGACACGATCGCCGAGTTGGTCGAGGTGACCCATTCCTCGGTCGCCCCCTTCATTCAGCACGCCGGCGTCGCCGCCCTCGCCGACACCGAGACCCCGGCGCGGTTCCTTCGCTTCTGTGCCGAAGGCCGCCGCCTGGTCGGCGAGGCGCTGGCAGCAGAAAACGGCATCCGCTACGCCGCTCCGGACGCCGCCTTCTATGCCTTCCTCGGCATCGAAGGTCTGACCGACAGTACTGCGCTCGCCCGCCGCCTGCTGCTTGAGCACAAGGTTGCAGTGGCGCCAGGCGCCGCCTTCGGAGAGGGCGGCGAGGGCCACCTCCGGATCTGCTTCGCCCAGTCCCCAGAGCGCCTTGGCCGTGCCCTCGAACGGCTCAGGACGGGCCTTCGCAACGGCCACTTGTAAGCCGTCCCTCATCCCACCGCCGCCTTCAGCCCGGCCCCGGCCGCCAGCGGGCAAAGCGGCAAGGCCGCCGCGAGCAGAGCCAGCAGAGCCAAAAGCTCCGCCCGCGGATCGCTGCTCGCCACCGCCGCGGCTCCGAAAATCACCACCGGCGTCGCCAGCGGCAGCACCAGAAGCGGCAGCAACACGGCCCCGCGCCGCGCGCCCACGACCAGCGCCGCCCCCGCCGTCCCGAGCAGTGACAGCGTCAGCGTGCCGGGCAGCAGCCCGCCCAGCAATGCCGGCAGCCGGCCCGGATCGATCCGCAGCATGATCGCTATCGGGCCGGCGGCGAGCAGAAGCGGCAGGCCCGTCACCAGCCAGTGGGCGCACGCCTTGCCCGCCGCCACGCCCACCGGCGAAAGACCCGAAAGCAGAAGCTGGTCGAGCGAGCCGTCGTCGAAATCCGCGCCGAACAGCCGCTCCAGCGGCAACAGCGAGGCGAGCAATGCCGCCACCCACACAACCCCCGGCGCCAGCCGGCCGAGCAGCGCCGGGTCCGACCCGATCGCCAGCGGGAAAATCAGCGCCGTGACCAGAAAAAATAGCAGTGCCGCCACCGTGTCGGCGCCGTGCCGCAGCGCCAGGCCAACCTCGCGGCCAATCAGCGCACCGAGGATCCTCATCCAAGCACCAGTTCGGATGCCTCACCGAACGGCAGTGGAAGGTGCGAGGCGGCAACGATCATGCCGCCCCGCTCACGCTGCGCCGCGATCAGCCGTCCGAGGCTCATCTGAGCCGACTCGTCGAGGCCATTCGTCGGTTCGTCCAAAAGCCAGAGCGGCACTTTGCTGAGCGCCAGCCGCGCGATCGCGAGCCGCCGCTTCTGGCCGGCCGAGAACAGCCGGACCGGCAGATCGGCCAGCGCAGAAAGCCCCAGTGCCGCCAGCGCCTCGGCAACCGAACCGCAGGAAAGCCGTGCTGCAAACCGTAAATTCTCGGCCGCCGTCAGCGCCGGCTTCACTCCGTCCTGATGCCCGAGATACACCAGACGGCGCGCATGTTGCGGCGGGTCTTCGAGCGCGTCCTCGCCCCGCCACATCAGCCTCCCGGCAGCCGGGCGCATCAGGCCGGCCAGAATGCGCAGCAACGTCGACTTCCCCGACCCGTTTGGACCCCGGACCGCCAGCGCCTCGCCCGGACCAAGGGCGAACGAAAGGTCGCGGAAGACCAGCCGCTCACCCCTGATCGCCGCCAGTTCTTCTGCTTGCAGCACCCTCGCCCACCCGCGACTCGCTCCCCGGCTTGTGGATTATGGCGGGAAGCCTATGGTTTATGCGTGCCGTCGCCGGGCAGTGCCAGCCTCTTCACGCACCCCGTCCGGCGGCCCGGCAAACGGCCCTGGCAAACAGCGAACGGCCATCGGCAAAGCGAGGCACGAGATGACAACAATCGGGCAGGACAGCCTGAAGACCCGCCGCACGCTCACCGTCGACGGCAAGGATTATCAGTATTTCTCCCTGGACGCTGCGGCGAGATCGCTCGGCGATCTCAAGCGCCTGCCGGTGACCCTCAAGGTCCTGCTCGAGCAGGTGTTGCGCCTGGAAGACGGCAAAAGGTACGAGGTCGCGGATGCCGAGGCGATCGCCGCCTGGCTCAAGGAGGCGCATTCAGACAAGGAGGTGCCATTCCAACCTGCCCGCATCCTGATGCAGGATTTCACCGGTGTCCCGGCCGTCGTCGATCTCGCGGCCATGCGTGACGGCATCCTGCATCTCGGCGCAAAGCCTGAGATGGTCAATCCGCTGGTGCCGGTCGATCTTGTGATCGACCATTCGGTGATGGTCGATTTCTTCGCCAACAAGGACGCGTTCGATAACAACATCGTCAGCGATTTCGGCCGCAACGGCGAACGCTACGGCTTTCTCCGCTGGGGGCAGGAGGCATTCCATAATTTCCGGGTCGTGCCGCCGGAAACCGGGATCTGCCACCAGGTCAACCTCGAATATCTCGCCCAAAACGCCTGGACCAGCAAAGCCGATGGCCACGACTACGTCTATCCCGATACCCTCTTCGGCACCGACAGCCACACCACCATGGTCAACGGGCTCGGTGTGCTCGGCTGGGGAGTTGGCGGGATCGAGGCCGAAGCGGCGCTGCTCGGCCAGCCGATCGCCATGCTGATCCCGGATGTGATCGGCGTCCGTCTCACCGGAAGTTTGCCGGAAGGCGCGACGGCGACCGATCTCGTGCTGACCGTGACCGAGATGCTCCGCCGCAAGGGTGTGGTCGGCAAATTCGTCGAATTCTTTGGTCCCGGCCTCGATCGGCTCGGCCTCCCGGACCGCGCAACCATCGGCAACATGTCACCCGAGTACGGCGCGACCTGCGGTTTCTTCCCGCTCGACCGCGTGGCCATCGATTATATGCGCCTGACCGGGCGCGACCCGCACCGGATCGCACTCGCGGAAGCCTACGCCAAGGTGCAAGGCCTCTGGCGCGACACGGCAACGCCAGAGCCCCGGTTCTCCGACACGGTTGCGCTCGATCTTGGGGCCGTCGTTCCCTCGATCGCCGGGCCCAAGCGGCCGCAGGACCGGGTGGTGCTCAAGGACGCCGCATCCGCCTTCAAGACCGCTCTCACCAAATCTCTCGGCGTCCCCGCAGGCGAAACCGGGAAGCGCGCCGCGGTCGCCGGGCGCAACTTCGATCTCGAACACGGCCACGTGGTGATCGCCGCGATCACCAGTTGCACCAACACCTCCAACCCCTCCGTCATGGTCGCGGCCGGCCTCCTCGCGCGCAAGGCGCGCGCCCGCGGCCTCACGCCGAAGCCATGGGTGAAGACGTCGCTCGCACCCGGCTCGCAAGTCGTCAGCGAATATCTCGAGAAGTCCGGGCTGCAGCCCGACCTCG
>JBOHMK010000278.1:0-1762 GCA_050730115.1 Acetobacteraceae bacterium | reverse complement strand
CCCCGGCGGCGGCGCCGCGGCCGGCCGGCAGCCCGGCGAGCCAGGCGGCGGCCCCGGCGGCGATTGCCATCAGGCTTCGCCGACGAAAAGCGGCGCGGGCCATCACGCGAGATCCTTTTTGATGTGGTCGGCCAAGCGTAGCGCCAGGGCGACGATAGTGAGCGTCGGGTTGTTCGCGCCACCGGTTGGAAAGACGGAGCTGCCGGCGACGTAGAGGTTGGCAAGGCTGTGGACCCGGCAATTCTCGTTGACGACGCCGAGCGTCGGGTCACGGTGCATGCGGGTCGTGCCCATCTGGTGCTCGTTGCCGTAGAAATCGCTCGGCCATGGCCCGCCCGCGACCAGCTCCGGGCGAAAGCGGCCGAAACCGGCGCGGCCGATTTCCGCGCCGAGCAGGCTGAGCGTCGCCGCGGCCTTGCTCTTGTCCTCGGGGTCAAGCTGCCAGTCCACCGTGACCTCGGGCATGCCAAGCCGGTCGCGCGTGGCGCCCAGCATGATGCGGCTTTGCGGATTAGGCTCCTGTTCCGATGCGCACTCTACCTCCATTGCCTCGACGGGTATGCTCTCGTCGAACAGGACCTTGCGGATGCCGTAGTCGGCCACTCCCTCCAGATGGCCGAGCACCTTCGAGAGGTCGGCCCAAAAATGTCCGCCCTGGGGCTCGCCCTCGAGCACCCGGTTCAATGCGTCGACGGAGTGCACGACCGGAGACAATTTGTAGCCCCAGTTGATGAACATATTGGGAAGCTGAAGGCGATGCATGGCCGACGCGGTCGGGCCGACGAAGGAGACGAACGCGTGCTTGCGGCCGGAGATCGTGTATTCGCCCTGCCGGCGGAATTCGAACCGGTTGCGGGGGTGGGCCGGAGCGATGACGCCGCCCGAATAGACCAGATGCGTCATGAAGAAGCGGCCGACGAGGTCGTGCTCGTTGCCGAGGCCGCGACCGCCTTCCCGGCTCGAGGTCAGCAGCAGACGGGCGTTCTCGATCCCGCCGGCGGCCAGGATGTAAATTCGGGCCCGGACCGTGAAATGATTGCCGGAGAGCGTCTTGACGGGCACTTCACTGACCGCGCCACCGCTCTCGTCCGGCCGGAAACCGAAGGCGTTGGCATGCAGATAGACGCTCACGCGAGGGGCGTCGCGGAGTTCGGAGGCGTAGGCCGGGCCGAAATGCACGGAACTCACCTGCAGGATCTTGTCCTCGAAGTCGGGGCCGGCGAAGGGCGGCGGGATCTCGCCGGGCCGGATGCCCCAGCTTGCGGGCCGATAATCGAAAGGCCCGAGCCCACAGACCACCTGGGCACGCCGGTACCACGGATCGAGATAGGCCCTCTGGAAAGGCCAGCCGTGGTAGGGAAGATGGGTGCGCGGCTCGAAATCGATCGCATCGAGCGGCAGGCACCAGCCGCCCCAGTGGTTGGTCGTGCCGCCGAACAAGCGCAGGCGGGAGGTCGTCAAAGTCTCGAAGGGCTGGCCGATGCTCTGGCCCGCATAGAGTTGCTGGGTTTCCGGTTCATAGTTCATGCCGCCGCTTTCGAGCAGCACGACACGAAAGGGCGAGGCCATGAACTCGCGGGCGAGCGTGATGCCGGCCGCACCCGCACCGACAATGCAGACTTCCGGCTCCAGGATCGTGCCGGGAGGAACAGAACGCGCGTCGAGAATCATGCCAGCGGCATCAGAGCCTTCGCTCGATCTGTCCATGCAAGAGTGCGTGAGGGCAACCGGATATGACCGGGGAGCAACCAGGGTGCCGGCT
>JBOHMK010000277.1:0-3155 GCA_050730115.1 Acetobacteraceae bacterium | reverse complement strand
AGTGGAACTCGATGAATCCCGGCACGGCCCGCAAGTAGGTGTCGCGTCCGGTCCAGACGCGTTCGAATTCGGCCTCCGATCCGACGACCACCCGGAAGCGGTTCATGGCGACGAACATAGCCTGCGTTCTCCAAGGAGGGTGATACCGCCTGGATCATAGCCTCGACCGGCCGGCGCGTCGTCGTCGGCAGCAATTCGCGGGACCTCGACGGTCCTCAGCCCGGCGCCCTCGGCACCAAACGAACCCCGCTCAATCTCTCGAAATGCCGATCGCAGGTCAGAAGTTCGGCGCCATCGGCAAGGGCCGTCGCATAGACAATGACATCCGCTGTCGCCAGTTTGTGCTCCACGCAGAGGTCAGCCGCCGAGAGCGCTATCGCGGTGTCCTTCGTTTGCATTACCTTTTCCGGATCGATCAGCACTCCGTAAAATAACATGCCGTGGCCTGGATCGGACGCTTGGCCGGGTCACCTCCTTCGACCGGGCGTTGCCATTTGCAACACTCGCTTAACCCGCCGCAGTGCTACACCATCGGCATGGAGGAAGCGGCGTTCCAGGCGCTGACCCGTTTCGGACTTGGCGCTCTGCCCGCCGAGGCGCCGCCAGAAGATCCGCGGAGCTGGCTCGCCGCCCAACTCGAAGGGCCGGATCCCGGGCTCGCCTCTGGACGCTTCCACGGCTTTCCTGATGGCGCGGGCGGGCTCGCGGCGATGCGAGCGGACCGGCGCGAACGGCAACGCCTGCGGGCCGCCGGGATCCCTCTCCAGGGTCATTTCAAGTCCGAGGCATTCCGCCTTTACAGCAACGATGCCCGGGCGCAACTCGACTGGGCAGTCGCGACCCCGGCCCCGTTCCGCGAACGCCTGGTCTGGTTCTGGGCCAACCATTTCACGGTCAGCATCCGCCAAGGCGGCGTCGCTGCCCTCGTCGGCGCTTTCGTCCGAGAGGCGATCCGCCCGCACGTCACCGGAACCTTCCCCGAGATGGTGCTCGCGGTCGAGCGTCATCCGGCGATGCTGCTTTACCTCAGCAACGCCTACTCGGTCGGTCCCGACAGCAAGATAGGCCTCAGAACAGGGCGCGGGCTCAACGAGAATCTGGGCCGGGAATGCATGGAGTTGCATACGGTCGGACTCGCCTCGGGCTATACCCAGGCCGACGTTACCGGCATGGCCAAGCTGCTGACCGGCTGGTCGGTCTCACCCGAGCGCCCGCCCATCGGTTTCCTGTTCCGCCCCTCTGCGCACGAGCCAGGGCCGCAAACTCTGCTCGGCAAACGATTCCCGCCCGGTGAAGCGGGCGGCACAGAGGCGCTCCGCTTCCTCGCTTCCTACCCAACCACCTGGCAAGAGCTGGCACGAAAGCTCACGCGCCACTTCGTGGCAGACGATCCGCCAACCCCGGCGGTCACGAAGATCGCAGCCGTGCTGGCGGCAACCGGCGGTGATCTCGGCGCCGCCAGCCGGACGCTGATCGATCTCCCGGAAGCATGGCAGCCGCTCGCCAAACTGAAGACTCCGCTCGAATATGTGATCTCGGTTCTGCGTGCAGCCAGCCCCGAAGAAGGACGCGCGCTGCCGTATCCGACAGTGCTGAGGAAGCTCGGCCAGCCGCTCTGGGCAGCGCCGCTACCGAACGGCTGGGCAGACCGTGCGGCTGACTGGGCCGGTTCGGATAGCGTGCTCGCGCGGATCGGATTTGGCTACAGCGAGGCCCTGAGGACGCGCCCGCGCGATCCGCTCGGCCTCGCCTACGCCACCCTCGGTCCTCTGCTTCACCCCGACACGGTGACTGCCATGCGCCGCGCCGGCTCGCGCCAGCAAGCGGTAAGCCTGTTGTTCGCGTCCCCGGAATTCCAGCGGCGATAGAAAGCGGGGAACGGCCATGGTGCTAACACGGCGCAATACCTTGCTTGGGCTCTCCGCGGTCATCGCGACCGGTCCGGTGCGGCTGGCATTGGCCGCGGCCGAGACCTCCCGGCGCTTCGTCGTCGTCTTGCTCCGCGGCGCGCTCGACGGGCTTTCCGCCGTGGTTCCATACGGCGATCCTCATCTCCGCCCCCTCCGTGCGGGCCTCGTCCCGGCCGACCCGGAAAGGCCGGGCGGCCTCCTCGATCTCGGCGGCTTCTATGGCCTCGATCCGGCGCTCGGCGGCGTGCACGCGATGTACCGCGAGGGCGCGGTGCTCCCGGTGCATGCGATCGCCGGGCCCTATCGCACGCGCAGCCATTTCGAGGCGCAGGACCTGTTGCAAACCGGCGGTATGAACGCCTCGATCACCTCCGGCTGGCTGAACCGGGTGGTGGCGGAGCTCTCCGGCGCCGGCCCCGATGTCTCGGCGCTTGCGGTCGGCATGGGAATGCCGCTTCTTCTGCGCGGCCAGGCGCCGGTCGGCTCCTATGCACCGGCGCGCTTTGCGACCCCTTCACCCGATCTCTATCGCCGGATCGCGGCACTCAACCAGCCAGACCCGCTGCTCGGGCCGGCGATCGCTCGCGGACTGCATGAACTGCACTTCGATCAGGAGGTCCTGGATCCGGACGGTGAACCGGAACGCGCCATACATCGGGGCTACGGCTTCCCCGAGCTCGCCGCGGCGGCGGGCAAGCTTTTGGCCGACCCCGAGGGCCCGCGAATCGCCGCCTTCCAACTCGAAGGCTGGGACACGCACGCGAGCCAGGTCGCATTGCTCCACGGCCCGCTCGCCGGACTCGATGCCGGGCTGGTTATGCTCAGAAAATCGCTCGGCGAGGCCTGGCAGCAGACGATGGTGCTCGTCATCACCGAATTCGGTCGGACGGCGCGAATGAACGGCACCCACGGCACCGACCATGGGACGGCCACCGTGGCGTTTCTGCTCGGTGGACGTGTCGCGGGCGGCCGCGTGCGCGGAACCTGGCCGGGCCTCGGACCGGACCAGCTCTTCCAAAACCGCGACCTCGCACCAACCGCCGATATCCGGGCGCTGGCCAAGGGCGCGCTCGGCGAGCAGTTCGGCCTTTCCCAGGCGGCGCTGTCACGCGTATTCCCCGAAAGCGGAGCAGCCGAGCCAATGACGGGCCTGCTGCGCAGCTAGGGCCTGTCCTCAAATAGGCGAGCCTCTGCTGGGTGAGTCCCGATTGCAACACCTTCCGGCAAATGTGCACGGAGCGGGGC